>DASWIV010000231.1:0-17077 GCA_036397475.1 bacterium | reverse complement strand
GTAGAAGTTAATTTATCATGTCCAAAGCGAAAGAAATTGCACAATTCATCATTGATAACGATCATTTTCTGTTAACCACCCACGTGTTTCCCGATGGTGATAATATGGGTTCCGTATTGTCCCTCGCCGACGCGTTAATTCAGCTCGGCAAGGATTTTACGGCCTATATCGAAGGTCCTATCCCCAAAATTTTTGAGTGGATGCCGCACATCAATACGATCCATACCGAAATTGACGATTCGATCGCCAGGTTGAATGGCAACAGCGACACCCCGATCCTCCTGGTAGTCGATTCAGCGGACATACACAGGATAGGAGATCATTTCGAAGTCTGGCTCCAGTCCCGAAACGGCGGAGAAGCGTTGAAGATTGTGAATATCGACCACCATATCTCGAACACTAACTTCGGAACGATCAACTGGGTCGACTCCGGTTATTCGTCAGTAGGTGAAATGGTCTACGAAATTCTCAAGGAACTGGATGTCGAGATTACACCTGAAATCGCGCAAAACCTTTTCACGTCGGTTTATACGGATACCGGAAGGTTCTCGTTTTCCAATACTACCGAAAAATCATTGAGATACGCCGCCGAGTATATCGCCGCCGGTGCGCTTCCGTACAAATCGTTCCACGGGGTCTATGCAAGCCGGTCGATGGCGAGCTTCCAGTTGCAGAATCTGAGCAACCAGACACTTACAAAATTCCTTGACGGAAGGGGCTACATATTCTGGGTCGATCAGAATATGCTTATGGAAACCGGAACTACGATGGAAGACACAGAGGGATTTATCGATACCGTCAGGACACTCAGGGGATTTGACCTGGTCGTATTTATGAAGGAAGTCTCTCCTTCCGATATTCGTGTTTCGGTAAGGGCAGCACCCCCGATAAACGCAAGTTTCCTGATGAAAAAATTTGGCGGGGGCGGACATCCCCGTGCTGCCGGATGCAGGATGAAAATGCCGTTGCAACAGGCTATTCAACATTTCATGGAACTTTCTGAAGAAGCAATCAATTCGGGTGAGGTGCTGGAAAAGGAAAATCAGGACACGACTGGTACGAGGGTCTGATGCCTGTAACCGACTCCACTCACGGAATCCTGGTACTGGATAAGCCTCCGGGGCCATCCTCCTACGATTGCATACGCCTGATCCGCAAATATTGCGGATTATCACCAAAATGGAAAATTGGCCACCTCGGGACACTTGATCCCTTCGCTTGCGGGGTCCTCGTGATCGCATTCGGAAAGGCGGTCCGCTACGCTGAGTACGCTCTTCATTCCGACAAGGCATACAAGGCGAGAGTTTATCTTGGCGAGGAAACAGATACCCTCGACAACACCGGAAAGGTTATTCACCAGCGGGATATCCCGTTGGACTGGATCGGCAGGCTGCCATCGGTAATTGCTGAGTTTGAGGGAGAAATCGAGCAGGTCCCTCCATCATTTTCAGCCAAGCATGTTGATGGAAAAAGGTCGTACAAATCCGCGAGGGAAGGAGATCTCATCGAGCTTGATCCGGTGAAAGTGACTATCCACGAGATCGGGCTGGATAAAATCGGTGAAAACTGGTTCGACTTTTCCTGCGTTGTTTCATCCGGCACATATATCCGGTCGCTTGGACGCGACATTGCCAGGCGGCTCGGCACGGTTGGGCACCTTGTCGGGCTGGAACGAACATCGGTCGCGAATTTCTCAATCACAATAGCCATTCCCCTTAAAGCGCTTGAGATTGGCGGCATGGATGTACTCGACCACCATATTAAAAAGGTCGAAATGCTGCTGGAATACCTGCCGGCGATAATGATATCACATGACGGCGAAGCGAAAATTGACTACGGTAAGAAAATCATCGATACCGACATCCTGGAAAAAGGTCTGAACAATTTTCTGGAAGGGAATGTCGTTAGAATCATAAATGAATCGCACGATTTCCTGTCGCTTGGACGGGTGGGATATGACGGCGGGATAATTCCATTCAAGCCATGGTCGACAATCGGCTGATATACGGTTATGATACCGCGTCCGGATTTAAGGTTGATCCCTGATGGAAGTCTACAGAAATTTCGAAGAGTGGAAGGCACCGGAGTCGGGATGCGCGATGGTTCTCGGTCGATTCGACGGGGTTCACCTAGGGCACCGCGAGCTTCTCGAACGGACTGTCGCGATCGCGAAAGACCGCGGCATACTCGCAGCGTGCTTCAGCTTCAGTGAAATAACATATCCCGGCGCGAAACACCGGGGAATTCTGATAACCGACGCTGAAAAAGAAAATATCCTCGAGGATATCGGAATTGATGTCCTTTTGAATCCTGACTTTAAGCCACCGATCATCGATACATCGCACGGAGACTTTGTCAACGGATTTATGATCGGCCGCTGGCACACAAAGGTTATTCTCGCGGGTTTTGACTTTCGTTTCGGATATAAAAGGCTGGGAGATTCCGATTTCCTGAAAGAAGAGGCGGGTAAGTCGGGGGTCGATGTGGTGATTATCGAACCTGTCAGGCGAGGGGAGATCCTCATTAAAGGATCGCGCATTCGCGCCATGATCTGCGATGGGGAGATCGAGCACGCGAACCTGTTCCTTGGACGCCCGTATTCCGTAACAACCCATGGTGAATCCGGTCGCGGCCTTGGCAACAAGATAGGTTTTCCGACAATTAATCTTCCATGGCCTGATAAAAAGGTAGAGCCTCGATTTGGGGTCTATGCTGTCCAGGTCGGTGTCAAAAAAATAACAGGCGATAAAACTGAGATAATCCCCGGGACGATTTCCGGCGTGGCGAATTTCGGGATTCGTCCTACTGTTGACGAGCACCGTACAGACCCTATCCTGGAGGTGCACCTGTTTGACCCGGGCGAGATGATCGATGTTATCGGAAATCCACCCCTGAAGGACGTGCTGCTCACGACCGAATTCATTGGTTTTGTCAGGCCTGAGCGAAAATTTGAGTCGGTTGAGAATTTAAAGGAACAGATAAAATTAGACGCTGAACGTGCCAGGGAAATACTCAGGGCCTGATATAATACCTGGAGGTGATGAAACCGTTGCCTGAAATATATCTATTCCACTGGAATGAAAATGAAGCCCTCGAGCTTGTCCTTAAATTTGAAGCCGCCGGATACTCGGTCAGGCATGAATCGTCCGATGGCGCACGTGGATGCAGGGACATTAAAGATAATCCACCGGATGTGATTGTGGTTTACCTGACAAGGCTTCCGTCCCACGGCTCAAGGGTCGGTGAGCACCTGCAGGAAGTAAAAAAGACCAGGGACATACCGGTGATCTATGTAGGCGGGGAAAAAGAGAAAGTGGCACAAGTAAAAACAAGGGTCCCGACCGCCAGATTTTCCACCGACAAGAAGATATTATCTGATCTTGGCAACTGCCTTCAATCTTGAGCCTCCAGCGCTCCATCTTCGATATCTTGAACCCACACTGAATCAGTTTGGAATAATTGTTTGGCTCCATTGTGCACAATGAGAGTAGATACCATTGCTACGCGACCTCTCCTTGCTACCACCCCTCTTATCTGTATAATAAAACAATTATCCGTTTCCCGAAACACGGGACGGGGTGTGAACGCATGTCCAGCGACCTTAAAAGATTCTTCGATAAAGTATTTAAAACCGAAGAGCGGGAAGTCAGGAAGCTCGAAGCCCGGGCCGAGCAGATCACTGCCCTCGAGCCGTCGATCCACAAACTTTCCGATGACCAGATAAAGGAGAAAATTCTGGGATGGAAGGACAAGCTCGAGCCTGTCCGCTACGATTACGAAAAGCGGGAGCAGGTGCTCGATAGCGCCCTGAACGAGGTCTTCGCCTGCGTACGGGAAGCGTCGGTACGCACGACCGGAATGCGCCATTTCGACGTCCAGCTGATGGGTGGTATTGTCCTGCATGAGGGGAAAATCACCGAGATGAAAACCGGTGAAGGAAAAACCCTTGTCGCCACACTCGCGATGACCCTGAATTCCCTCCTCGGTTTCGGATGCCATCTCGTGACCGTAAACGATTACCTTGCGAAACGCGACGCCGAGTGGATGAGTCCGATCTACGAATTCATGGGGCTGAGGGTCGCTTACCTCCAGAACGGACAGCAGCGGGATGAAAGGATCGACGCTTATGCCGCGGATATAACCCACGGCACGAACTCGGAATTCGGATTCGATTACCTCCGCGACAATATGGTCACGGACGCCAGGATGCGGGTGCAGGGGAAAAATTATTTCGCTGTTGTCGACGAGGTCGATTCGATCCTGATCGATGAGGCCAGGACTCCTTTGATCATTTCAGGCCAGCCGCAGCAGGCGACAGATGAATACAAACTCTATGACCGTGTCATCAGGGGAATGAAGAAGGATGTCCATTACGAACTTGACGATAAAGAGAAGAATGTAAACCTGACCGAGGAAGGGATCGACCGTGTCGAATCGTCACTTGGTATCGACGATTTGTACGACCCGGATAACGCACAGCATTCGCATCACGTCCAGCTCGCCCTGAAAGCCCATGGCATTTTCAAGAAGGATATCGATTATGTCGTTGAAAATGGACAGGTGATCATTGTTGATGAATTTACCGGCAGAAAAATGTACGGACGCCGTTTCTCCGAGGGCCAGCATCAGGCGATCGAGGCCAAGGAAAATGTGAATGTCCAGGCTGAAACGCAGACCATGGCTTCGATAACGATCCAGAATTACTACCGCCTCTACGAAAAGCTCGCGGGAATGACCGGTACGGCGAAAACGGAGGAAGAAGAGTTTGTAAATATCTACGGCATGAGCGTTTCAGTTATACCGACCAATCTTCCAATGGTCAGAAACGATATGTCCGATTTCGTCTACAAAACCAAAAATGGAAAATTCCGGGCTGTACTGGAAGATATAAAGGATTGCTATGAACGCGGGCAGCCGACCCTTGTCGGCACAACCGCAGTTGAAACCAGTGAAATGGTCTCACAGATGCTGAAGAGAGCTAAAATTCCGCACAATGTATTGAACGCCAAAAACCATGAACGCGAATCAGAAATAATTATAGACGCCGGGCAGCAGAAGGCTGTAACGATCGCGACAAACATGGCCGGTCGTGGAACCGACATCAAACTGGGCGAGGGAGTACGAGAGGCTGGTGGACTGCATATAATTGGGACCGAGCGTCACGAATCCAGGCGCATTGACAACCAGCTCCGTGGACGATCCGGGCGCCAGGGTGATCCGGGTTCTTCAAGGTTTTATGTCAGTCTCGAAGACGACCTGATGAGGATTTTCGGTGGTGACCGTGTCAAGGACCTGATGGACAGGTTCGGGCTCGACGAGGATACTCCGATCGAATCCGGTATGGTGAGTAAGCAGATTGAAAATGCCCAGAAGAAGGTCGAGGCCCATAACTTCGACATCAGGAAGCACGTCCTCAAATACGACGACATCATGGAACGGCAGAGATCGGTCGTGTACCGCGAAAGAAACGCCGTTCTTGACGGTGAGGACATCAAGGATAAACTCCTTAGATATATTGAGGAAGTCGTCGCGGCGGCAGTGGCGGAATTTTGTAATCCGGAACTCAAGCCCAACGACTGGGATTACGAGGGGCTTCTCACCAAGATGCGGACAGTCATACCAGTCGGCGACCGAATTAAGCTCCTCGAGATCCAGGATAAATCAGGTGAGGACCTGAACGAATTATTCGCCACCGAAGGCCTCAAGCTGTATAACATGAAGGAAAAAATGATCGTCGAAGCCGGAATGAACATGCGCGACCTCGAGCGCTACGTGGTCCTGAATTTAATAGACCGTCACTGGGTCGATCATTTAAGGGGACTGGATGAACTCCGCGATGGAGTCGGGATGCAGAGTTACGCGCAGAAGGACCCGCTCGTTGTCTACACCAAGGAATCGCATCTGCTGTTCGAAGCGATGCTCAGGCGGTTCAAGGAACACAGCCTGCGTTTCGTTTTCGCTGCGCAGCTGGTTAAAAAGGAAAAGAGCATCTATGACACCGCCATGGCAGCGTCTTATGACGGCAAGACGAAACAGCGACAGCCGGTTGTTAAGAGTGAGAAAGTAGGGAGAAACGACCCTTGTCCGTGCGGCAGCGGGAAGAAGTACAAACATTGCCACGGAAAACGGGCGTAGGGGAATGCTATAGACAAGTTAGATGAAGAAATTTCAATTATCCCGATCTCAATTCCTAACCAGCCTGTCCAGCTCAGCCTTCAGGTCATCTCCCCTGATCAATAGCTGCTGATCTTCAATCCACGACCTCAACCTCACCAATGAGCTGATCCAGCCATCATTCAGCCATAATCCTGCGTCCTTAGCCTCAGAAACATAATCTACATAGACCCAAACCCGGAACGGATTCACCCCGGTCGCCGATTCATCACTCAGCTCGTCGTTTAAAAATCCAAGGACGGCTTCCGATGTCTGTACAAACAAACCGGGGTCATTGGAGATAAAATAGGTAAGCACTTTTATATCTGCCTCGGGAAGATACACTTCCGCTCCTTCCTGCTTTTCAGCCCAGTCGGCATTTATGACCCGGGCGACCATTGGCGTGATACCCAGAAGCCCATCCTTGAGCGACCCTTCCGCAAAAATGTCGAGCCATGCTGTGGTGCTTACGTAGTCGATGTCCGGCTGGTTATACGCCAGATTTATAAGAGAGGTGAGATATGTCATATTCTGGCGAATCCGGTTCCGCCGGACCGCGTCATAAGGCTCGCCTGTATAAAATACATCAGCTTCGTAGACATTAAGCGCCAGCATGGCGAGTGCGAAATCGGTCTCGCCCATAAGTGGTTCCGCGACGGCGAACAGGTTGGCGGCCTCATCGGGATATTCATCGATTTTGAACCAGCGCAGCGCTTCAAGTCCTGCGACTTTCTCTATGATCGTGTCGGCGGTAAGCAGGTTTTCAATCTTATCCTCCGCCGTTCCGCCAAGAAGCCCCATGAGAGCTTCCGGCCCCATGCTTTCATTTTCAAAGTCGACTCCATAAAGCGGAAGGTCAAGTCGGGCGAGAAGCCTCTCGTTTATGGTTATGTGATCGTAAGTCCAGCCTGCTATTGTCGTTTTCCATTCGTCCGAAAATTCGGGCCATTCGCCGAATTGTCCGGACGGTCCTATCATCTTCCCGGCGAGTACCGAAAAAAATCCTTCACGCGCGGGTGGAGATACCACATCGTCGAAAATCACAGCTTCAAGTAACGGAAGCCCTTTAACGTCGAGGTCAGCACCCCTGAACAGAAGCTGCTTCGCGTAAAACGGCCTTAACTCTGTCGATTCGTCATATATCCCGATAGCCGTGTCCTCTCCTCCTTCCATTTGAAGTAAAACTACCAGGCCAAAGCCGGTAAAATAAATTTTTACTATTTCCTCCGACGTGAGTGTTCCTTCATCGAAATTCGGATGATAAAAATTACCCCTGTTAGCTACAAAGGTCGATGCTTCCCGCCTGACATACGCAGCAACCTCATCGGCCGTTATCCCGCGATTCTCACACTGGTACACAATGTATCTGATCCACAATTCAGACAGGATCGACTGAAAATTGTCGCCGGTCTGATCCCCCGTGAGGGCAATTGCAGCAAGTTCCCTCAACCGTTCACCGTTGTCGCCGACCGTGTTCTGGACATTGGTGTTTATATTCTGAATTTCGGGATGCATGTCCGTATATAGCTCGAGCCTGCGGGTTCTTGCGATAGAGCCGGAAAGTACAGGATTGAATGCCTGCTCGATCTCGCTGATATTCGATATCATGGTGTCCATCAGGACAGTAAACTCACCGAGCCTGGCCTCGTCCGTCGCATAGGAGGGAATCGCCCAGAAAAGGGTAATCGCAGCTCCCAGAATTAGTGTTTTGAGCGGTCGAATCATTTCATTTTCACCGGAATATCAGATTTTAAGCGCTTGTGAGGATACATCTCAAAATGCTGGCGCGCAAGGTAAATCCGCAGTTTCCCACTACCTTACCGCCCTCGTTTTCGCTATAATCGATGTCGGATATTACTGTTTTCGGAATGGTGAATTATTATGTCAGGCCACAGCAAGTGGAGCACAATCAAGCGTAAAAAAGGCGCGGCCGACTCCAGGCGCGGCAAATTATTTTCAAAATTCGCGAAGGAGATAATGGTCGCGGCCAAGGAAGGCGGTGCCGATCCAGATACCAACGCACGCCTGAAGACTATTATCGACAAGGCGAAGCAGAACAACATGCCCAACGACAATATTGACCGGGCTATCAAGAGGGCGACCGGCGCCGATTCCGACGCTGCCGCTTTTGAGCAGATCAATTACGAGGGTTATGGTCCGGGAGGGGTCGCGGTCTTTGTCGACGCTCTTACCGATAATAAAAATCGGACCGCCGCCGATGTACGGCATATTTTTACGAAGCATGAAGGTAAACTCGGTGGAAGCGGTACAGTCTCTTATTTGTTCGCCAAGAGAGGACTGATCCAGGTTTCAAAGGACGGAATCAGTGAAGATGAAATTTTTGAGGCTGCGCTCAATGCCGGGGCGGAAGATGTCGAGGACGGCGGAGACATGTGGGATATTTACACCGAGTACACGGCTTTCAATGATGTAAAAACCTCACTTGAGGAAACAGGCCTGAATCTCGAGAACAGCGAATTGACAATGGTGCCGTCCAATACGGTAAAGATCACCGGCGGCGATGCCCAGAATATGCTGAAAATGCTGGAAATGCTTGAAGACAATGAAGATGTCCAGAACGTCTGGTCTAATTTCGATATAGACGAAGACGAGATGGATGCGTATGAGTAGAGATGCTGCCTCTCTTACTTTGCGGATAACAATCCTGCTCTTGCGGTAATCCATCTTTCTTGTATACTCCCCCTACATGACATCCCGTGCGACCATTCTCAACCTGGTGCCAGTTTCTGATACCGACTCCGATATGCTGTGCGATGTGCTTGGGGTCGATGAGTGCGTTTTTATCCCCGGAAAAGAAGTACGGGAGCGGGGCGCGAGGGAAGGCCTGCAGTACCTCATCAATTTTCACAGGCAGAATGGCGGGGAAATCCTGTGCGTCCACACACTCGACTGGCAGCGCCAGACGCAGCGTACAGGCATCTATGGGCTGGCATGCATGGTTCCCGCCGCGAAACGAATTGTTGTGGATGTGGATGGGAATACATCCCCTCTGTCATTGGGCGGACTGTTATTTTCCGAGATTCCGATGTCAGTGTCGCAGAAAATCAGGGGAGGGAAGCTCAGGAACCGTGTTGAAAAACTGGTCGATGAAAAAATATCTGATGCCGTAAAAATTTCCGCTATCCCCGCAGGTAGAATAAATTCCATCGGTTATCTCCGAACCGACCTGTGGTTCGAAGTGAAGGCAGGTGGAAGCATCGGCCATGTGGCAGGAGTTGTAGACGGATTCAGGAAGAATGGCATCGGCGTGAACATTGTTTCGTGGGATGTCCCTCCGCTTATTCCTGAAGAAGTTGAATGCATCACGGTGCCTTCCGACGGATTTTTCCGCAACGACCGCGAGCTTGAACTCATTTCATACAACGACACACTTATAACTAAAGGACTTCCTGAACTGCGTAAAAAATCTCCCGGTATGATTTATGCCCGCTATGCCTTGAACTGCTATGCGCCGGTAATTTTCGCCGGGACGCTCGGGGTTCCGCTTGTACTTGAATACAACGGAAGCGAGGTCTGGATTGAAAAGCACTGGGGACGCGGGCTGGCGTACACTGAGATCTCGGAAAAAATCGAATCATTGCTTCTATATGCCGCGAAACTGATTACCGTAGTATCGAATCCCCTGAAGGATGAGCTGGTTACACGTGGGATCAGTGCGGATAAAATCCTGGTCAATCCCAATTCAGTCGATCCGGACCGCTTCAACCCCGACACATACAATGCCGACGAAATCATGCGATTGCGGCAGAGTTTGAACATCCCCGACAAAGCCACGGTCGCCGGATTTATCGGTACATTCAGCCCGTGGCATGGTGTGGAAGTTCTCGCTGAAGCGATCCCGTCAGCACTGGATGAGTGCCAGAGCCTGTATTTTCTTCTCATCGGCAGCGGACCGCTCTTTGACCAGGTCAAATCGACCGTCGAGAAAACCGCCGACATCAAGAGGGTTATTTTTACCGGGCTGATCCCCCAGGATGAAGCGCCCAGGTATCTTATGTGTTCAGACTTTTTTCTCAGTCCTCACGTTCCGAATCCGGACGGAACTCCATTTTTCGGAAGCCCGACAAAATTATTTGAATATATGGCGCTCGGGAAAGGGATTATCGCCTCAAATCTCGATCAACTGGGAGAAGTCCTTGAGCACCACAAAACCGCATTGCTGGTTAAACCGGGAGATGCGTACGCCCTGAGTTCTGCTATTGAACGAATGTACAAGGACCGCCTGTTCGCCCAGCAGCTTGGCGACGCAGCCCGCAAGGAAGCGATATCCAGACACACATGGGAAGCGCATGCAGGCAAAATCCTCGCAGCCCTGAATGCCCGGGATTCATTAAAATGATATCCTTACTCCCCGGATGGTGACGCCATACAAAAAATTTCTATGGTTCCTTTTTCTTGTTGCCCTGGCGGCTGAAGGATATCTGGGGTACTGGATCAAGGAGACCGCGCCGGGTGGCCTTCTCGCGTGGGTCGAAACAGATACCCCTGCGAAATGGTACAGGGCCGACACGCAGGATCCACCAACCAGGCTTCCTGTCGACGATAAACAATATCTTGTCCAGGCTGTTGCCGACGCTCACGTGCTTTCGAATGTCGAGGGCGAATTCAACCGCATTGCAGCATTAAGGCAGTGGACTCGTGAATCGTGTCCGGAAATTTCAATGTATCCGCATAACAACGATGCATCCGATATTCTCGACGCTTACGAAGCCGGGAACGGTGGAGCCTGTGGATCGCTGGCGACCCTTTATTGCGCGGCACTGGTATCGCACGGGTACAGGGCCCGGATCGTGCAGCTGATCCGCGACAGGTGGGATGTCGAACACTGGAATGACGGCCCTCTCGATACGCATGTAACGGTGGAAGTGTACTCACCAGAAAAAGGAAAATGGTTCGTGAGCGATCCGACATTTAACTGCTGGTTTCATGCTGCGGAAAATATGGCTCCGATGTCAGCGCGGGAAATCCAGGACCTCGTAACCAATAACACCGTTAATTTTTCACAGACCGGTTGGGTGCCGCTTGGAAGGGCTGGGGAGATAGTCGCGGAATACGGGGATGTGCATACTCTTCCAACAATAGATTCATATTACATCGATCCGACACTTCTGTACGCAAACATTTTTCTTCTTTATTATGATATTTATGCTAAGCGTCCCGAGGATCCGTTCCGGAAATATTCCTATCTCTCGCAGGCGCGAATTCTCGGCACGGAAAAGATAGTCTGGATTCAGCCGTCGGGGAGCGCTACCAGCCAAATCCTGCTTAAACAGCGGATGTTCAACTATATCCCGATCGGTTTGATCGTACTTCTGATTTTGATAATGATCCCGGCAGGAGCTGTAGTTCAGGATGACGATGAGGTGGATGAGGAGGAGGAGTGAATTAGATTTTAATCAGGTCGGTGTATTCGTCCGGATCAATTTTTCGCTTTTCGGGTTTCTTATCTTCTGCGGCTTTTTCCAGCGCTGGTTCTTCCCGCTTAATTTCATCCGTCATAACATCTTCGTTTTTATTTTCTAATGCTTCCTTCTCCATTTTCAACTCTCCAGGACCAATTGCAGGCGCAGGTTCCACAGGTTTCTTTTTCCAGAGTGGAGGAGGCTCGGGCTTTTCAATGGGGGATGAACTTCCGGATGAATAATTGTCCGGGAAAACAAATTCGCTGACCGGGGTTTTATCCGGGATTATTTTACCGGTTCGGGGAATCCCTTTGCCGCTGAATTCGAGAAACCTCAACCGGACATCGTCAAGCGTATCTGATACAAACTCCGGGAATGTGCTGGCTTCCATTGATTCCCTGGAGACCGTGGCCCTTGTTCCTCTCAACGATCTGAATGCCTCACGGCGCTCGTGGAGAGTCTGCTCCTTGAATTCCCGGCGCAATTCGGCTTCTTTCCAACTGATCCTGGCGCTGTAGATCGAATAAGTCCGCAGCATATCAGTGTTTCTCGCCTCTCGCGCCATATGCAGATGCTCACTCAGGCGCTTTCTTGCCCTCAGGATATCGCCGTCATGGATCAGGTCTTCCATTTCTGTATCGGGAGTGTCTACCAGGTCGGTGGCGCTGGCATTCGGGATCAGCCGGAGCGCGGCATGTCTTGAGCCAGCGCGGATCTCAAAGTCGTTCCAGTCCGGAAATGGTTTGCCCTCCGTCCACCAGTTCCAGTCCTTTCCCATGAGCAGCTTGAAGTGGCGCCAGTCGAGCGCGAGCAATAAAATCACGAAAAAAAATATCAGGATCAGCCATATCATAAATTGATCATTTCAGTATATTCGTCCGGATCTATTTTATCCTCATCTTCCTCTTCGGACTTGGCTTCCGGCTCGAAAGGTTTTGCAGTCCCGGTTTCCGAACCAAGAGTCACCGGACCCGGAGGAGGCGGCACATAGTCTTCCGGAATTTTGATTTCCTGTTTTTCCTCTGTCACCGGAGGCGTGGGAGGTTCGGGAGGCCCTGGTTCCGGAAGAGGCTCCGACCTGGACATATCCCTCGATCTTGGTTCAGGGATCGGGGGGAGTGAAGGAAGGGGGACCGAAACCTGCGAAATATCGAATTCCTTTTTTTTCTCTTTGTCTGATTTTGGATTCACAGTAGTAAGTTCCTCAAATTCTGACTTCTGTACAGGTTGAAGGCCGGATGGAGTGTGGCCGGTTGTCTGGCGCCAGATCGGAGGCATTCCCGCGGCGGCTGTCGTAACGGCAGGTGGAGCGATATCTGCTGCGGGGACCTTCTTTTTTGTAAATCTGGGCTCTTTCGAAAGTTCTTCAGAAAACCATGTCTTCAGCCTGTTTCTATCGTAGTTTTTGTCGTCGATGTTCAGTTGCTGCTTGAGACGGGCTATTTTAGCACCATAGATAGCATATTTCCGCTTCGCGGCATCGTCATTTATTTCCTCCGCGATCCTCGACATCTCGTTCCTGTATTTTACAGCTTCTTCAACATTTTTATTTTCGATCAGCTTTTGAAGATGATAGTCCGGTACCGCAATCGGGTCATCCGACCGCACAACAACCACGTTTTCCTTGTGCGGGGAAGTATACCTTGCCCGGATCTCGTCGTCAGTACTCAAGTCCCGCCCGGTGTTCCATCCCCACGTCCATCCGTCACTCACATAGTCATCGTAATATATCCAGCGGGAAAATCTCGGGCGGACAAGCCAGCACGTGCGTCCCTCGTGACCACTGAACGCGATAGCCATGATTATGAATATCAGCCAGAGAAAATCCATTTAGCCTCTTGATGGCAGGCGGATTTGCCTGTCATGTCAGTATTTGCCCCCAGATACATGACATGTTCGGTGATGCCCCGGTTGCATCGAACCGATCCCATCTTATTCATATCATACCATGTGACAGGAGCGTTATTTTGTCAGTTCTGTGCCATTACCGGCTGTTTTTCCCATTGGAATTATCGCTAACATGGTATCATTAATAACAGTATTCGCATCGGAGTATTATGTATGAATTGCTTAAGATTTTTAATAATCGCTGTGCTGGCATTTCTTTTTTCACTGGGTTGCACCGGCTCCAATGTCCCTACCGACCCCGGAACGGATGTTGATTTCAATAGATCGTCTCTCGGGCTTGCGCCTGCGGCTGGCTTTTCTTCAGGGGATTCGTCCCTCTCCTATGGTTCCATGCTTTCATCCGATTATCTGGCGGGCGACAATGGCGGACATGAGATCATGGCCATTTACAGGATGACGTTGTTCGACGATGGCAGCTATGAAGTTTTCCAGGACAGAAATGCTGAGGCTCATTTCAACGTAACGAGCATTGTCCTGAATTGTCCAACCTGCTTTAAAATAACTCTTGGACCTCCACCCGGTCCGAATACATTCGACTTTAATGTGACGCTGACCAATCCCACGGCAATCAAGGGTTTCGATGTCACCGGAATTATCAGGTGGTCGGGGGACATTACGTTCCATAATCCCGACTCGTACACCTTCCTGTTCAACCATCCGGGCGATACTTCGCCAAACCCATATGTGGCCTGGGATACCGGAGTTGGCAATCGGGAATTTCCCGGTAGCGGCCCATATACCGAGACGGTACGCCTCGAAAAAGGCGGCCTGACAAAATTTACGGAGATCGATTTTATCTTTCAGGCATCGTACCCCTCTAACCAGGAGGAGCCGTACGCAATTTTCGGACTATCCTCGCAAAATAATCTTCAGAGCGATGGAAGTAACACATCTACCCTCCGATGCCGTGTCGGTGACTGGCAGAATAACGTCGACAGCGTATTCATTGACCTGACTGCGGTTGGAGGGCCCATGAATACCCCGATGACACACACGACAGAAAATATCTATGAGGTCCTGAACGTTAAGTATAACCCGACAGGCCAGGGTCCAGGTGTACACAATCTGAAAATAACCGCTACATCAGCTGGAGTCCAGACATTCAATTATCTCCCTGTGACTGTAATTTCATCCGGTCCCATTACCGACGGGTCATTCCTGGTTGAATATCAGAATCTTCCTCTTGGACATCCGAATGGACCTGTCGACGGTATGGATATTTCGGTAATAGGCGCACAGGATGGATCCAGCGCCAGTATGGTTTTCGGCGATGACGATACTTATCATTTCTGGAACAGTGATTATTCGGATGGTACGTTCGGACTTTATTATGCCGATTCCGGCCAGCCGATCACTCCATTCGACCTGCCGAATTTCAGGTTTGATTTCGCGGACCAGGTAATTCCCGACACTTCTGTGGATTCATTGTTCGAACTGAGCTGGGGTGAAGCCAATCAATCCCCCGACATTCTCGATGGTTCTACAATCCCTAAAATAATGAGCGATTACCGTATCGCACTATGGGACCTCAATGCGGGAAATTTATCGCTGTCTGCAAATGTGCTGGTACTCGGAGCTGATCCGGGTCCGCCGGTGACGTACGACGTCATTGTCAGGCCTGTTGAGATAGCGTCGGGATTAAGGGGCGACGGGCTTTTATATATTGCAATGGTCTTTGCCGCCGGTTCTGAAGCGAATTTCCCCGTAGTTGACTTTATGGCGTGGAAACCTCCCCTGAGTTTCTCCGGAAACCCGAATATGATTTCAGGAGGCTATGAGATGGCGGTCGATGACGCCTCCGGTCCGGGCACGATTAACCGCGATGCGTTAGTGGGATTCGATGTCGACGATTCCGGCATCCTTGAAATTACAGGCGGCTTTGCCGGCCATACAACGATCGCGGCAGTTGAAAAAGCGCCTGAAAATGCGCTCGAAATAATCGATTACGATATCGACGCCGGCTCGGGTGATTTTATTACGGTGCCGTTGACTTCGGAACCTCTGGATGTAGAGATCATCCCGTTAACTGAGGCCGGATTCGCGGCAAACTGGATCGCGGTTCTCTGCAAAGATGGAAAAATCCGCCTCTACAATTATCTTGGAACACTGGTCCAGACAATCGGCGGAAGTCCTTACATGACGGGCACGCCGTTACGGCTTGATGTCGACGATGAAAATTTGGCGATTCATGTCCTTCACCAGGGAACATCATCAACGCTCGTCACAGTTTATAAATGGAATGGATAGAAATCCTGGAAATTTCAAAATTACAATCCCGATACATTTCGGGATTTTTTTATTTTACATGTCAGTTTAGTGCTCTGGCATACGTATTACTTATAGTAGCATTGACAAACTTGTTTGTCAGTGCCTGAAGAGGAATACTCCATGAACTTTAACCAGAATAAATTCAAAACCTGTAAACGATATGATGTTCCCGGCCAAGCCCATGTATTGTCATTTAATTGCTTTAAAAATCGTCCTTTCCTCATAAATGATATCTTCAAGCAATACATGGTAGAGGCGATTAACAATGTATCAGCTCACGACGATATTCATGTCTGGTCATGGGTGATCATGAATAACCATGTGCATCTATTAATTTATCCTGTCGGATCATGCTACTCAATTTCTGATTTTTTAAAGAGTTTGAAGCAGTCAGTGGCAAGGAAAGCGATTCGATTTATCAAAGAACACAAGGCTGACTATCTTGCACAACTTGAGACTGGATTTGTAAGTCCTAAATACAGATTTTGGCAACAGGGAGGGGGTTTTGATAGAAACATCAGGTCATTGGATAATATTAGAAACATTGTGGAATACATTCATGAGAATCCAGTACGCAAAGGATATGTCGATCAAGCAATAGATTGGGACTGGTCCAGCGCCCGGGCATGGCAAGGAATCGGCTCATCATTAGTCTCTTTAAATCTTGAATATTTCCCAGGATAATCTGTAGCATTGACAAACTTGTTTGTCAGTGCCAGTGACCTGCTCCCCGAAAACAGGACCAGTCTGAGTTTTGGTTTTCCGCTACAATATACCAAACGGAGGCCAGAACATGGCAGACAAGAAAAAGCATGGAAAACGTTACAGTGAAGAGCAAATCGTAAAGGTTCTTCAGGAGGTCGAGAAGGGCATGTCGATCACGGAAGTGTGCCGGGAGCACGGGATCAGTGACCAGACGTACCGGAACTGGCGCAAGCGCTACGGTGGGATGGATGTGTCGGACGTAAAGGAAATGCGCAGGCTCGCCGCCGAGAACACGCGTCTGAAGCGGATCGTGGCGGACCAGGCGCTGACGATCCAGATGCTTGAGGACGTGAACTCAAAAAAGTGGTGACGGTCTCGGCGAGGAGAACGGCGGTTAAGTACACAGAAGAAAGTCACGGAGCATCCGAGCGCAAAGCATGCACGGCGTTCAGGATCGCGAGAAGCGTGATGCGGTACACGCCGAGACCAAAGGTCGATGAACAGAGGCTCAGGGAACGGGTCAGGAATCTCGCGATGGAGAACCGCCGCTACGGCTGCCGTAGAGTGGCCGCGGTTTTGTGTCGCGAAGGATGGAGAGTCAACTCAAAAAGGGTGCATCG
>DASWIV010000230.1:0-4120 GCA_036397475.1 bacterium | reverse complement strand
GGTTGCGATGCTGAACGTGAGAAGTATCGCGACAGGACCTGTCAGGGAAGTATTCAACAAGGAAAATCTCCGGCTTGCCTATGGCGGACGTGTCGCATTTCTCGATCACCACGGTGAAGGAGAAGTTATCGCCGAAGCGTTCGAGGGGAGTGAAGAGGAATGATCGGGGAAGGCTTAATTTTCCACGATCTGATTTTCGATTACACACTTCGGACGGTAGCTATCGGCTCGGCTATACTGGGAATCGTAAGCGGAGCTCTCGGGTCATTTGCCATCCTGAGAAAACAATCATTGCTGGGTGATGCAATCTCGCATGCGGCGCTACCGGGAATCGCTATCGCGTTCATTTTATCAGGACAAAAGCAGCCGTTTATCCTGATATTTGGAGCTGCTGTCGCAGGATGGCTTGGAACCCTTCTTGTGATGAGCGTTATACGCTCTACACGAATCAAGGAAGACGGTGCGCTTGGGATTGTCCTGTCGGTTTTTTTCGGATTCGGGTTGGTCCTTTTGACGTACATTCAGAAACTCCCACTTAAATCGAAAGCCGGACTGGAAACATATATTTTCGGACAGGCGGCGTCGCTGATTCAGCAGGATGTTATCGCGATGTTATGGTTCGGAATTCCTGTGCTTGTAGTACTCGCTCTTCTGTGGAAAGAATTCCGATTGTTGAGTTTTGATCCCGACTATTGTTCCAGCATTGGATTTTCGGTCAGATTTCTGGACGTCACTCTTCTTACACTGATAGTGATTTCAATCGTGATTGGACTTCAGACCGTAGGAGCTATATTGATGAGCGCGATGCTTGTCGCTCCTGCCGCAGCTGCAAGACAGTGGACAGACCGGCTTGGATTCATGGTGATCCTGTCCGCGATTTTTGGAGCGGTCGCGGGAATAAGCGGAGCTGTTATCAGCAGCACCGTCGAGCATCTTCCTACCGGACCGACCATCGTTTTATGTGTTGGCACAATAGTGTTTGTATCGATTCTGTTCGCACCTAACCGTGGACTGGTCTGGAATCAAATTCGAATGGGTATGAATAACAGGCGATTGCAGTTACTTGCTGTGCTGGAGGACCTGTACGTTCTTTCGCAGCAGCATGAAAATCAGCGGCATCCTCACTCGCTGGCAGTTATCAGGGCGATGAGTGAGGGCCACGGCGGTTCGGAAGGCAGTTTGAAAATCCTGGTTGAAAAGGGATTCGCAACAGCTGCCGAAAATGGCTGGACAATCACTGAAAAAGGTATCGCGGAAATAGAAAATTATATTACCGGCAAGAGCACAAATGTCACAGGCACAACTTGACATACAATTCATCGCTATCGTAACCGCGGCAGCCTGCGCACTTCCCGGGGTGTTTCTGGTGCTCAGGCGAATGTCGCTGATGTCTGACGCAATCAGCCATTCAATCCTGCTTGGGATAGTGGTTGGATTTTTTATCGCCAAAGACCTCTCGTCGCCCTGGCTTGTAGCGGGAGCGACAGTTACAGGTGTTTTGACGGTATCGTTCACTGAAATTCTTGTAAGGACACGCCTGTTAAAGGAAGACGCGTCGATAGGAATCGTGTTTCCGATCCTGTTCAGTATCGGCGTGATTTTGATCGCTCGTGCAGCTGGAAACATTCATCTTGACACCGATTCGGTAATTCTTGGTGAAATTGCGCTGGCGCCATTATCCAGGTTCAAGATTGCAGGAAATGACCTTGGACCTAAATCGCTATGGGTAATGGGCGGGATCCTGATTATGTCGATCGCGTTGATCAGTATATTTTACAAGGAATTGAAAATTGCGACTTTCGATAACGCCCTGGCAGCGTCGCTCGGATTTGTGCCGGGACTGATCCACTACGGATTGATGACACTTGTTTCCGTGACTTGTGTAGGAGCATTCGATGCTGTTGGATCAATTCTTGTTGTAGCGCTAATGATCGCGCCTCCTGCAACAGCTTACCTGTTGACTGACAAACTCAACTGGATGATCATCCTTAGTGTCCTGATCGGAATTCTCAGCGCTATTGCAGGCTACTGGGTTGCAGCGGTCCTCGACCTGTCAATTGCCGGATGCATGGCGACAATGACAGGTGTATTTTTTACACTGGTTTTCCTTTTCGCCCCGCATCGCGGAATTGTCGCAATTGCCCGTCGCCAGACCCACCAGAAGTGGGATTTCGCATCCCGGCTTCTCTCAGTCCATCTCCTGCAGCACGAACTTACGCCTGAAGACACGTATGAACGCGAACTCAGGCAGCTTGAAGAGCACTTCATGTGGGAAAGAACCTGGGCTGAAAAAGTGGTAAAGTATGCCATCCGTCATGACCTGATAGTTAAAAAAGATGGATTACTTTACCTGTCTGATTATGGTCGACGTATTGCTACAGACGCAGTTGAGGGGAGACTCTAGAAATGAAGCCAAAAGCTAATGTCGATGTTCTTACAATTGGATTCGGTACAACAGTAGCAACATGGGCAATAGGATATTTTCTACGCATACCCCCGGCGCTTGCGCCGGGATGGCTTTTGCTGATAATTATTCTTGTTGTCCAGTATTTAGGAGGATACTTCGCGGGTAAGTTAACTGGCAGGGGCTGGAAAGGCGGGATGTGGTCAGGGATTATTTCCTCGGTCTTAAACCTGCTTATCCTTGGAAGTGTTATGTCGGGCGACCAGCCTAACGAAGTGATCCCGACCGCAGCGTTGTGGGTGCCCGTGTCGATACTGGTCGGTGCATTAATCGGATCAATTGCTGCTTATGCCGGTGTCAATACCAGAGATAAAGAACTAACTCCCAACTGGATTGGGTTATTCTCGATTGTCGTGACATTCATAACACTGATTCTTCTAATCTCCGGCGGAGTTGTTACAAGTAAGGAGGCCGGGCTCGCGGTTGTCGACTGGCCGAACTCGTACCAGTACAACATGTTCCTGTACCCGCTTTCAAAAATGACAGGGGGGATTTACTTTGAGCATTCGCACAGGCTGCTGGGAACCCTTGTCTTTTTATCCGTGCTGGTGTTCACGTTACTCCTTAGAACCAGTGAATTGGACTCACGCATTAAAAATTTTGCCTGGCTTGCGGTGTTATTGGTAATCATTCAAGGATTACTTGGCGGACTTCGAGTCACGGGATTTTTGACAACATCAGATGACCCGAATGTAACTGCGCCTAATATTACATACGCTATTATTCATGGTGTTCTCGGGCAGGCAATATTTGCCATCATGGTATCTCTTGCGATATTTACATCGTCGGTTTGGAGGAAATCACACGACCCAATCAAGGCTGTATCAGGCGGAACAGACTGCGGACTCAGCATCGCACTCACTGCTATCGTCATCATCCAGATCCTGACAGGCGCAGTTCTAAGGCACACTTCAGGATTCCTCCATATCCACCTTACATTCGCGTTTATTGTCATCGTAGTGGCGCTATTTTCCGGAATACGTGCGCGTGGTATATATAAAGACAACAGAATTCTGTCAAAACTCGGAAAATCGCTTCTCCACACAGTCGGAGTTCAGATAATATTAGGTATACTTGCGCTGATCGCGGTCAACGCGAACCGGGAAGCTGTCGATAAGCCGTTCGTTGAAGTGTTGCTCGCGACAACTCACCAGGCAACCGGGGCGGTTATTCTGAGTATCAGTGTCGCTATGGTATTATGGACACATCGGCTGCTTCCGTCGCCGAAGAAACAGGAACCAGGCTAAAACAAATGAGTCCGGGGTGGAGCCCGGACTCAAATGCACACATTAAACAGTTACATTAAAAGTTCTACATGATCGCCAGTTAACCGATCGCTACATAGAATCACACACATAAAAAATCAAATTACTCTATCTATTCGGTTGAAATCGTATCGTCTTCTCCATGTATCGCCGATTTCATAGCGTGCCACGCCAGCGACGCACATTTAACTCTCAACGGAAACTCCCTCACCCCTGAAAAGACCGCCAGCTTGCCAAGTACATCCTTTTTGATCACATCGTCTTTTCCCGATGTCACCATGTCATGAAAAGCTTCGAACATCTCGTCGGCTTCATCAATTGATTTTCCCTTGAGTGCCGACGTCATCAAGGAACCCGACGCCATCGAGATCGCGCATCCTGTTCCTGTGAA
>DASWIV010000229.1:0-11227 GCA_036397475.1 bacterium | reverse complement strand
TTCCCGGTGTCATAGAGAACCTGAAACCAGCTAATGTGTGGCAACATCCGCAGTTATCGCTTAGAAATATTTCAGAATTAAAAGTGACCTTGAGCAAAGCCCAGGAAGCTTATCTCAAGCAGAAAAAATCAGCGAGTGAACTTCAACCTATCGAAGTTTCTAAGAAATTTCAGACCGTGGAAGTAAGGCAGTTTTACTTGCCAATAGGATCAGTCAGAGATGTAAACGACCTTTCGCTTGTAACCTTTATCACCGAAGGCAAGTTTACCGTCTGTTTCCCAGGTGATCTGACAGCCAGAGGATGGCGACTTCACTTACAAAACAAAGCCTTCCAGTACATGCTCAGGGAAACCAATCTTTTTCTTGCATCGCATCACGGCAGACCATCGGGATTTTACGAACCTGCCTACGAATACCTCAACCCAAAGCTCATCGTGATTTCCGACAAAGAACAAATCAAAGGCAAGAAAATTACTCAGAGA
Organism: bacterium; assembly: GCA_036397475.1. Lineage (GTDB taxonomy): Bacteria > JAJVIF01 > JAJVIF01 > JAPKYR01 > JAPKYR01 > DASWIV01. The sequence continues at coordinate 10,745 of DASWIV010000229.1, read as the reverse complement.
GTTCCGTACCGAAATCACGCCTATGGTGTAAAATTATCTGACGGTTCGTTTAGAAAAGTTCTGACTACCAAAAACGATGGAAGAATCCGAATCGATGTAAAAGACCGAATCTGGAAAGTGACCACATCCAAGATCGAATATTCAAGAAAGGATTAGACAATGAATAAGCCAACATCAAAACCCACAAAATATTTCATCTACACCAGAAAATCATCGGAGAGCGATGATCGTCAGGCGCATAGCATCGAAGACCAGCTTACTTTGCTTAGAGAGAAAGCGAATCAGCTTAATCTACAGGTGATCAAGGAATATTCCGAAAGCCAGACCGCCAGCAAGATCGGACGGCCATTATTCAATGAAATGATGGATCGTATCGATACAGGCGATGCCGACGGTATCCTTGCCTGGCATCCGGACAGGCTCGCACGAAACATGGTAGACAGCGCAAGAATCGACTACGCGATCCAGACTGGAATACTTAAAGGTATCGAGTTCAGCAATTTCCGATTCGCGCCAGATTCTCAGGGCATGTTCATGCTGAATACCGCCTTTGCTCAGAGCCAGTATTACTCACATAATCTACAGGAAAATATTCTGAGAGGCATGAGAAGCCGAGCGGCTAAAGGCATTTATCCAAGCAAAGCGAAATTCGGTTATATCAATCACCCAGGAACCAAGGAGATCATTCCAGACCCTGATTCTTTCTATCTCATAGGAGTGATGTACAAACTCTACGCATCCAATCGGTTCTCTCAGGAAAAACTGTCTCAAGAAATGGCAAGACGAGGCTTGGTCAGTCGTAATGGCAAGAGACTGAATTTCAGACAAGTTTCCAGGATACTCACCGATCCTTTTTACTATAGCGCATTTTACTGGAGCGGTGAGATTTGGCAGGGCAATCATAAGCCAGCCGTGTCCAAGAAACTATGGGATGAAGTTCAGAGAGTTTATGCCAGTCGAACTAAACCACAGTCCCAATGGAAGCACGACAAAGTATTCTGCGGTCTTCTGCGATGTGCAGAGTGCGGAGCGTCTATCACCGCCGAACGACATACCAAGCACCAGAAGAACGGCAACGTCCATACCTGGACTTATTACCGATGCACCAAAAAAATGGGAGTTAAATGCAAGCAAAAATATCTGCGTGAAGAATCACTAATGGAGTTATTGGCGTCCGGTGTCCTGACACTTGCCATCCCCGATGATTGGCACGAAAAAATATTTGAAGAAATTGAGAAATGGGATAAAGAAGAACGATCTCGCATAAGCGAGCAAAGTATTGGTTTGAAAGTGGAATCCGGGGAGATCGAAGCGAAGCTTCGCAGGCTGACTGATTTGCATATTGACGGGGAGTTAGATCGAGAGGGGTACACCTCTCGCAAGAAGAAACTGGTGAACCAGAAAATTGCTGTAGATAAAAAGATTAAGGTCATCGCCAGCGATGGGGCGATGTTTTGGCTCGAACCTCTTAAAGAGTTCGTGAATCGGCTCTGGGAGCGGAATCTACGCGAAGCGGTCGGTGATCCCCTAAAACTTCGCGACTTTGTCGCGGAGGGTGGCTCGAACCTAAAAATAAAGTCCCAGAAAGTGCTCTGGAACTGGAATTCGCCCTATGAAATCCTCGCTTCGCGAGGAGTTAATGCAACTTGGTGGAGCTGAGGGGAATCGAACCCCTGACCTCGACATTGCGAACGTCGCGCTCTCCCAACTGAGCTACAGCCCCGCGAATTGGCGGCAACGGAATATACTCTATCAGAATAGTATCGTCAAGGGAATCCGGGATATTCGTTTCACTGCACGCCATGTTTCCCGGGATTCTTTTGTTCAATTATTTTCAACCTGGGAGTAGCTCGGGATCCTGTTTCCGGCCACTGTACGTGACTCTCGAATAAAGGTAATCGGAAACTGAATCCCGGGATGGTTATTCTCAATTATTTTCAATCACCTTCTATCAGGCCATCAAGAAACGGGTTCAAAAGCTCATCTGAAAAAAGCATCTTAAATAATTTGCCCTTTTCTGTATCCGATAACCTGCGCCCTCTCCCGGTAATGTATTTATTGTATTCCTGGTGAATCAGTTGATGTAGATTGGTCGAATCAAGACGCCTGCGGACAGAATCCGACGGCATTCCATCCGATGCAAGTTTTCTCAATCTGGATATTGGACGGGCAACAGCTCTTAGAATTTCATCTCGAGCCTGGCTGTAAATATATTGAACTGTGTCGCGATACGCTTTCTCCATATGATTAGCTGAGCGACTGTCGTCCGTTTCATCATCCTCATCATCTCCCTTGTAATGAGGCTTGTAATCGTCGAATCGTCTTGCCAGCGGCTCATGGATAGGCTCATCGAATACCGGCATCGGTATTTTCCCGTTTAACGCGTCGATGACGTGGTCAAGCCGGGCGATCGCTTCGACCATTGCCTTAGGTTTTGGCTTGAACTGGGGAGATTTTCCCTGCCATGAGGCCATTTCTGTTTTCAGGTCCCGTACGAACTTCCGGTAGGTCTTTGCGGTGTTGACCGGCAAGAATTTCAGCTTTTCGGGGTCGTTGAGAACCGCGATAATTTTGCCGTATTCATCCCGTTTGCGCTGATCCTTGAGAGTTTCGCGCCTGAGGGTGGACTCTTTGTTTAAAGTCTCAAGGCGTTGGGCGTCGAGAATGTCGCGGCGGAGGGCGAGTGACAATTTATCGAAATCCATGGGTGCGTAATCGCGTCCGGGCCTGGGTGCTTTTTTGTTGATAAGCATCCGCCTGAGTTTCTCAGACAGGAGGGCAAGTCTGTCATTCTCATTATGCATTGGTGCGCTACTACGTCCGGTTGTTGAATTTTACTAAAGCTAATTACCTGAATTTCATCTTCCCCGATACTTGACGCTTTCAAAAAATATCTCAAGAATCCTGGTTTAAGATTTTTCTTTCCATGAATTGGGATTGATAACCTAACTTATAAGCCTACCCTGCCATAGATGTGGTGGCTGCCTTTAGTTCTGAGTAGCACCTAACCATTTCTTTCAAGAATTTTTACAAACGCCTTTCCTGAAATTGATTTCATATTGCGATTTCAATTACTCGCTTCTTTTCGCTGTAGGATTGATTGTCTATGTCTACTGACAGACACCCTTCCACAGCTTCATAAATATTCTGCACCAACTCCTCGAATGTCTCTCCTTGCGTGGCACAGCCGGGAATTGCCGGGACCTCCGCCCAGACTCCACCTTCTTCCGCTTCATGCACTATAACTTTAAGTTTCATGTTTGCCTCGTGTTCTGATAGTCAATATATTTTACATCAAATTTTCATATTAAATCGCAAACATCTTTCCCGGATTCAATATGTAATTCGGGTCGAACAATTTCTTCAATTTGCGCATAACATTCAAATCTGCCTCCGGGACAGCTATCGGAAGGTAATCCTTCTGTGTCCATCCTATCCCGTGCTCGCCCGAAATAGTCCCGCCAAGTTTTACTGTCAGCTCAAAAATTTCGACAATCAACGGATGCAGTTTCGTATTCCATTCTTCATCTGACAAATTTTCCTTGAGCAGATTGACATGCAGGTTCCCATCGCCCGCGTGACCGTAGCAGACCGATCTTATCCCTCCCGTTTTACAGATCTCTTTCACACCGACAAACAGATCGGCAAGCTGCGCGCGTGGTACAACCGTGTCCTCTTCCTTGTAAATTGATTTACTCTTAACCGCTTCACCGATTGACCTGCGCAGCGCCCACAAATTCTCGACCTTCTGCCCGGTCTCCGCGAGAAGAACATCCCGCGCGCCGTTTTCATCGCACATCATCCCGACAGTCTCAATCTGCTCGTTGACCTTTTCCTCATCGTTACCGTCAATTTCAATCAATAATTGTGCGGCAGCGTCGGAGTCAGGCCATTCCTTTTCAAGATGCACTTCAGCCATTTTGATCGCGTCGCGCTCCATGAATTCGCACGCCGAGGGTGTTATTCCCGCGTGAAAAAGTCTCGGGACAATTTTGCACGCGGTATGCGGGTCATTGAACGTCGCGAGAAGGACAGAGCGGAATTTCGGTTTGGAAATCAGCCTGACGATCGCTTTTGTTGCAATACCCAGAGTCCCTTCGCTGCCTATAATTAACTGTGTGAGATTGTATCCGGAAACATTTTTAAGTAGTTTTCCGCCCGGACGGATTATTTCACCTGTTGGAAGAACGACTTCCAATCCGTAAATCCAATCCTTGGTGACACCGTACTTCACCGCCCTCGGTCCGCCTGAATTCTCAGCGATATTCCCGCCTATAAAGCAGCTTCCACGGCTCGCGGGATCGGGCGGATAAAAAAGCCCTTCCGCTTCGACCATGTTCTGAAATGTCTCAGTAATAACTCCGGTTTCGACAACCGCGAATAGATTTTCCTTATCGATCTCGAGTACATTGGTAAAACGCCTGAGTCCAAGGACAATACCCTTATGCACCGGAAGCGCGCCGCCTGAAAGTCCGGTCCCGCCCCCGCGAGGAGTCACCGGAATTTTCTCGCGGTTGGCGAGCTTCATTATTTCGGAGATTTCCTCGACAGTCCCGGGCCAGATAACCACTTCGGGCAGGAATTTCAGATCTTCGGTTTCATCGGAGGCGAACTTTTCCAGCACTTCGGGAGTGTACGCGACAAAATCACGTCCGGAAATATCGACCAGGCCCTGTTTTATTTTGTCTGTGACTGCGTTGTACATTTTTCTGTCCCTCCCTCATCACCCTATTGAGGTGGGGTGTAGTTACCTCCCTCCCTCAGGGAGGGATTGAGGGAGGGCATCAAAGTGTACATCTTTCGATATTTAATACATAATACCAAATCGGTCTGAATCATAAATGGCTAAGAAGGATAAAAAGAAGGATGGCGGCAGGTCGGGACTCCCGACATTCGTAAACCGTCGCGCGCTACGGGATTTCAATGTCCTCGAAAGATTCGAGGCTGGGATCGCGCTTGCCGGGCAGGAAGTCAAAAGTATCCGTGGCGGCGGAGTATCCATGACAGGCTCCTACGCTAGAGTGGTCAACGGTGAGGTTATCCTTTTCGATCTGAACATTTCGCCATACAAATTCGCGACACAGGACCTGCTTCCACCGAAACGTCCACGGCGTCTTTTATTAAACAAGCGAGAGATCCGGAAAATTAAGTCTAAGACCGAAGAGAAGGGAATGACACTTGTCCCGCTGAAAATATATTTCGCGAAGCATTTGGTTAAGGTGGAACTGGGGGTATGTAAGGGCAAGAGGGAGTACGAGAAGCGGGAGACGATAAAGCAGAAGGAGGATGACAGGGAAAAAGAGAGGGCATTAAGGGAGAGGGATTGATTGGCAATATACCCTCAATAATTGGTAATATGCCATTAATTATTAGTGAAATACCATTATTTGTGGTATAATGATAACATGCTGGCAACGTCAAAGCCTGATGAAAAAAGGTACCTGGATTTAATAATGGGTTCCGGCTCTCGTGTAGATGTTCTTTGGTGCCTGATAAGAGCAGTAGATTGGGGAGAATCATTAGAGATCTCAGATATAGCTAACCGTACGGGCAGAGCATATAAAGATGTACAGAGAATTTTGGAAAAATTATCGAACCCAATAGATTCTCCTGGATTGAACAATCGAGATGATTATCTGATAAACGCTTCACAGGTAATTACGAGAACCATTGGTGTTGAGTCACCATACTCCAGAGAAAAAATTAACGGTCAGGTTTTGCGGGATATCGAGTTAATGAAAAAGCAAGGTGCGGTCAAATACTCCATTAACACCTACCATCCCATGTATAAGCCTATTAGAATGCTCCTTGAAGTCGGTGTTGGATTTCTGAGCGTTATAAATGCTGAGGTTAATGACTGGATGGGAGTTGATATAGCATTCATTTATGGATCTTACGCTGTAGCAGACCAATCAGATGAAAGTGATATTGATTTAGCATTGATTGGATACCGTGAAAAGCTTGAATTTTATAAACCAGTACATAACCTGGAAGAACGCATAGGCAAATCCGTTCACTTCATTCACTACACACCTGCTCAATGGCAAGCTGAATCCAAGAAGTCAGACTCATTTGTAAAGAGTCTATTATATAAACCAAAAGTGTTTCTGGTAGGAACTGATGAGGATTTGGCAAGAATTAGTAGATAAAAAAGAGGTTAGCGATGAGCGACCTCGCCTTTCTGAAATTTCCAACAAAAGGGATGCTGTAGATCTATGGATATCAGGATCCAAGGTCAAAGGAGTTCCGGATGAAATGGCTTATGACGCCCTTTATAATGCAGCTTATATCCTATGTGAAATCGTGATGCGAGCGGAAGGCTGGAGAACTAAATCAGGAGGTCATCACGAAGCCGTATTCACTGCATTTAATCATTTTATAGCTGAGAAATTTGAGGATTTAGCCTATTTTTTTGATGACAGCGGAAAGAAACGACATGAAATACATTACGATCAGAGACCGATGATAGTTTCACCTGTTGAGGTGGATGAAATGAGACTTCATGTTGAAGAGTTGAAGCAAATCATCCTCTCCTGGCTGAAAGAAAATCACCCCGATCTTAACCCCGACAAATAATTCCCTATCCGCTATAATATTCCGACCATGAAAATTCAATCATCTTCATTCACCGACTGGGCTAAAATTTCGAACCGTCATTCTTACAATCACACAAATCTCAGTCCCCCTCTCAACTGGACAAATGTCCCCGATGGCACAGTCGAGTTAGCCCTGATCTGCGACGATCCCGATTGTCCGACCGGCACTTTCATACACTGGGTTATCTGGGGAATACCCGCATCCGCACATGAACTTCCAGAAGGTATGCCAAAGGAGCTTGAGCTGCCCGCGTATGGCAGCATCAAGCAGGGCAAAAATGATTTCGGCCTGATCGGATGGGACGGTCCCGCGCCGCCTCCGGGGAAAAACCATCGGTATTATTTCAAACTTTATGCTCTCTCAGAATCCGTCGATCCCGGACCAATGGCGACTGCATCCCAGCTCATTAAATCGATGGAAGGAAAAATTCTCGCAGAAGCAGATTGCATGGGTACTTACCAGGTATAAAAAAGGGACAGGCCTCCTCAGACCTGTCCGTTGAATTTATCAAATAAGGACTTTTAATACACCATCACCACAAACATGCCGTCCGGACCCTGCACGTAAACGTCATTATATTTATCAATTACAGGATACGCGCCGTCCTCGGTGAATCCCGGCGTGTTCAAATTCCACACCTGCTGCCCAAGATAATTCCTGCAGATGAAGAAATCGTCGCAGTGTGTCTGTTCTCGCTCGTAAACGTAAAGATAGTTGCCCACAGGGTCGTGGACTGTATACCCTCGGATGGTGAGGTTCATCGACGTCAGCTCAACTTCGCCAGTGACGCCGTTGATTTTATAAATATCGTTCTTCTGCCCATTCGTTTCCACAAGGACGAATGGATTATTCGAATAATCCAGGCTTGGATACATGGCAAGCTTCCCGGGAGGCATCGGATAGGTCCAGACAGGTGAGGCATAGGCATTTATGCACACGACCATCTGTCCGTCCTGCTCAATGAAAAATACCTGGTCATCGTCTCCGACCACCGGATCCGTTGCATTGAACCATCCTTTTCCAGTCTGTACCCATTTAATGTTGCCTGATAGATCGTACGCCATTATTCCGCCAATGGGACGCGCGTAGTAAAGCGTGCCTTTTGGTCCTACAGCGAGACGGTTAGCCTCGGTCGGGCCAGCCATCGGAGCGGGGAAATTAACCTGCCAGAGCAGGTGTCCATCCGTCCGGACCGCAGCAAGACCCGTATCGTGACCATCTTCCCTGAGAATGAGAATCAAAAGCCCGCCATACGGAGACGAAGTGAGCACCAGGTCGCTGCCGGTTTCGTGGGTGAACTGGTATCTCCAGCGGTCATGACCATCCTGGAAAATTGCGGTCAGGCATCCACGTCCCGGTTCAAGGTAGAAAATTGTCCCATCGTCTCCGATAGCCGGAGTCGTCTGGACACCATCGCCTTTATAAAAGCGTGTCCATTCAGGGAAATTATTCCCTGGATTCTGGAACGCAAGTGATGAATCCTGCTCCAGCAATCTTACAACCCTGATTTCGGGGGTCAGCACGATCCCTGAATTTGATGGAGGATCAAGGACAGTGAAATCGTGCAGCGGCTGCGAAACTATCACAGGCGTACGGCATGTTCGAGCGGGGTCATAGTTTCTCTGTGCGCAGCCGGTTGTTGCCGGACCTGTCGCGAACGGACCCGGATCGACCCGAACATTCGTGCGTGCGAGGGTAGGGATGTCCTGGTCGGACATCGCTACAAGGTACAATGGAAATACTCCTCCGCCAAGTCCGCCCTGGTAATTCAAATTGCCTTCATAAATGCGATAATCGTCCCACTGGCCGTTTGAATTCAGGTAGGTTGGACCGCCGGAGAATTTTTTGGATAAGCCGACAATTGAGTTGATGTACTGCTGTTCGCCCTTGACCATGGCGACCACCGGTGCGGAATCGCCCGGCCATCTTAGAGTTCCGTTAACATTGGCGACAGGAAATTCTGTCGCGCTCTTAACTGCGCCGGCTATGCTGACATCCACCGCGTACCAGATTCCTGGTGGAATCACGTTGGAACTGGCTTCGAGAATAAATTCCCGAAACGAAAATTCTCCGTCGGGGAATTCGGAATTGCCATTCACAGTGAAGGTGAGATATGGGTTGATTGGAATATTTGAGCCAATGTCCCACATCGCCGTCCAACCGTCGGCGAATCTCAAATCGATCTGGTCCGAGTCGTCGATTACGATACCGCGAATATCCCATGCTGAAACTCCAAAAATATTATTAAGTCCTACCTTGAGTTTCACAGCAGGGGGATGGTAGGGGCCGTAATCTGAATACGTGTCGACCTCGATCTGAACAGCGTCGGCATACTCTTTCAGGAAGAGATAATCCGCGATGTTTATGTGGGATTGTGTGGTGCGTGGATTGACATACTCTGCCTGGAGTGTTTCCAGGTTTATATGCCAAAACCCCACAAGTTTCCGCGAAGGATCGTAGTCAATGGCCTGGGTAATATTCTGGGCGATTGAATTATCCTGCGGTGGCGCTGTGGGGGAGTTAGTTGACGAATTACAGCTCAGGGTAAAAATTACCAGAGCGGCAATTGCCGGGACAATGCGAGATAGTCGTAGGGCCATACGTAATCTACCTCCTCAGTAGACCTTAGATTTATACAATCCCATTTTATAATTAGATAATGGAAATTCCAATAGCTGAGACGATGTTTTTATAAATCTTAATTTTCAGATATTTTGTTTAACATAAATAAATATTTCACGTTGCATCATTGCCTGATATATCTTAATTCTACCAGCCCCGACGAGTACTGCTTTGTCCCTTCAAGCTTGAGGTACGTCCGGTCGAATCCCTTAGGGAATAAATGTATACCTTCGCCGAGAAGAATCGGGTGTACGAAAACCGCAAATTCATCTATCAATCCTTTGGATAAAAATTCTGTAACGATCAAACCTCCGCCTACCAGCCAGATATCCTTTCCCTCGATATTTTTCAATGCTTCGACTGTCTCGGTCGATGACGATGTCATAAACTGGACATTCTGATTATCCGTTTTCATTTTTTTGTTTCGGGTGAAAACAAAGACTTTTCGATCACCATACGGCCACTCCCCGAATGATTCTATGATATTCCATGATTTCCGCCCCATGATTAAGGTGTCGATACTATCCAGGAAATCAGAATATCCGTAGTCCTGATCGGTGAACAGCCAGTCTATACCCTCATCACTGTCCGCAATATATCCATCCAGACTGCAGGCTATATACATCGTTATTTTTCTCATATCAGTTCCTTATTTCTTCACGGAGTATTCTGTAAAATTCATCTTTCGCGTGTTTCTCGATCCACGGGATGTGGCCGCATTTTTCAAGGACTATGATCCTGAAATCTTTGACCGTTTTCCGCAACGGCGCTTCCACTCCTTCGACTGGATGAGGATCATGGTCGCCATGGATCGCCACTACCGGACATTCTATCAAATTTCCCATTTCGACCATTTCGCCACTTGTCCTGAGTGCCTTCGCATCGCCCCACACTTTAGCAAAAACATCATGCTGCGTTTCGATTACTCCCAGGCTTTCCCCGGTAGAATCGTACGAATCCGCCTTATCGATAATTTCCCCGATTCGCCTGAACGCGCCCGAACTGTCGTCCATCGACGGGTCCTCAAAGAGTTTGAACAATTTTTCCGCCTCAATTCGGTCCTCCGCGCTCAATCTGTTTAATCTGGTTTCGCTGATTTTTTCAGCGTACTTGTCTTCCATCACCGCACAACCGACAAGAATGAGTTTTTTAACCAATGACGGATACCTGGCAGCCACTATATATCCGAGCATTGCGCCCCACGACGACCCGACCAGGATCGCATGAATTACACTGTGGTCTTCAAGAATGGATACCAGTTCTTCAACTTGCCCGTTCAGGGAGTCAGCAGTTTGAATCGGTTCGAGTACGCCGAAATCTGTTGATAGTGATTCGGCGACAAGCTTCATCATGCCCGGAGCACCGGGTCCGCCGTGCAGGACGGATACAGTGTAGGGAGGAGAGCCATATTTACGGGGATTCTGCATTCTGAGAGATTATTGCAGAAATATGGATATAGACCAAGTTGATCCAGAATATTCAAAAGTTAGCCCTCCATGACTGTCAGGCCCTGGAACAATAGGAAT
>DASWIV010000228.1:0-15847 GCA_036397475.1 bacterium | reverse complement strand
TCCAAGGCGTATGACTGCAGGTACTTTCAGTCCGGACTCCCTGAACGCCTTAACGAAACCGCGTGCAGAGTGGAACTGTTCCTGGGACGCCACTCCCGAACCCGAAGCGAAATAACCGCGAATGTTCGGCTGGCTGAGAATTATTTTTGCGGCGCGATAGACTTTCGATGCCGGCGGATTTCCGGATGTATCGCAGAAGTTGGCAATAGCGAAATTATGCCGTCCGAGAGCGTCCATGCTCATCATGCTGCCGCCCCCGCCGGCTCCATGGAACCCGATCACGTCTTCCCCATCCGTATTCTTGCCATCCTGAGATATATCCTGAGTAGCCTGGAAAAAATAGAAGGTCCCCCGGTAATCCGATTTTTCGACATCGTAAGCAATCCGCTCCAAAGGGGTGATCGGATGGTCGAGTTCGCGTGCAATTTCGATCCCAAGCTCCGGATGTCTGAAAACGGCGTAATCATCGACCGTAGCGTGGCAATCGGCTGCGACCCACTTGCCGTCTTTCGTGACAACGAGGGGATTGATTTCAATTGATCTGGTTTCCGCCATTGTCGCCGCTTTATACAAATTACAAAGAGCTGTCGCCGCCTTGTTGAAGAGGCTGCGGTCGAGTGTCGTCAGCCTGACGATCTCACGGGCTTCGAAATCGCGAAGCCCTGTCTTGATGTCGACATGCCTGCGCGCAACAGCTTCAGGATGATTCCTCGCTATATCCTCGATCCCGCTTCCGCCCAGGGATGAAAATATAACGAGCGGGGATTTTTCGGCATCATCGATTATAACTGCGGCGAACAGTTCCCTGTCGATTTCCAGGGCTGTTTCCATCAGGACCTTGTCTACCGGGAAATTGCGGACAATTTTTCCGAGCATTTCAACCGCCGCATCGCGTGCGGAATCGGCGCTTTTGCAGAATTTTATCAAGCCCTGCGCCTTGCGCCCTGTCGCGAAGACCTGTGCCTTCAAAACAACGCCATGGGATGAGGCAATTTCCGGATAATATTTTTCCGCTTCGTCGGGGGAACCGACAAGTTTACCTGTCGGGATCTCGAAACCCGCACGGTTGAGGAGTTCTTTTCCCTGGTGCTCGAATAATCGCGCCATCGGTTGCGTCTCCCGTGAGGTTTGTTCGAATAAATACAGACCGCGGCAAGCGCTACTATCTTTATTATCGCACAAACCAAAATATGGAGTCTATGTCAATTGCCGAAAAACCTATTATTGATTTTATCTGCACGTTGCCGATTAATCAAATCAGGGAATTCTGCATAAATTCTCGTATCCGCATTTCTAATTTGTCTGCTCCGCGCTGATGCGAGAATTTATGCAGGCTTTTACTTTTTCCAGGAGTTCGGACTTTCTGAACGGCTTCGAAATGAATTCGTTCGCCCCTTCGATCAATCCCCTGGAGATAGAATCATTGTCGATTCTTCCGGAAATAAAAATGACCGGAACAGCGCTTGTCACAGGCTCTTTCCTGATCGCCTTGAGAATGGAAATCCCGTCGAGATCCGGCATCATCCAGTCGAGCAGGATCAGGTCAAAGTCGTGAGATGACAACAAAGATAATGCCTCTTTTCCATTCGAAGCTGTAGTGATGTTGTAATATTCTTTCAAAACCGCGGTAAGCAATTCACGCGTAAAGCTGTCATCGTCAACCACAAGGATTTCAAACCGCTCCTTCTCTATCCGCGATATCTCGTCGGCAAATTTCCTGAGGTCCTGCATGTCCAGATCGCCATTTGAATTTTTAATGGAAGATATGTCTCCCGCTGCGAGGGGAAGGAGTATGGTGAATGTCGAACCAACATTCGGTTTGCTGGACACTTCTATGCAGCCGTTCATCGAATTGATGATATCGTTCGATATGGCAAGTCCCAGGCCAACACCGTCATGCGATCTCGTGTTGACGTCTTCCGCCTGGTAGAAACGGTCGAAAATGTGAGGCACGTGCGCTTCGTCGATGCCTATTCCGTTATCTTCCACCGAAACAAATCCCGTGTTGTCTCTTTCACCCATGGAGATTCGCAATTCCAGGGACTCACCCGAATATTTCACGGCGTTGCTTATGATGTTGTTCAGGATCTGCTTGAACCGTATCTGGTCCGTGCTGACCATTACCTGTTCCCCGGATATATGTACCCTGATCTCCTTGCCACGGTCGACTTCCAGATATGGCTTGATTACCGAATCTACCAGATCCGAAAGATCGTAATCCCTGATCGTATAATTAAGCCTGCCCTCATCTATCCTTGAAAGTGTAAGCAGGTCTTCGATCAATGTGCTGAGAGATTCCGCTTTTGAATGTATTGTCTTGATCGGATCGATCATTTTGCCGGGAAGCACACCAAATGTATCGTTCAGCAACAGCTCCGTGTAACCGATGATCGGGACCATGGGAGTGCGAAGTTCATGCGATACCATCGAGACAAATTTATTTTTAATGTCGATCGCCGCCTGGAGCTGTATATTCTTTATCCGGAGTTCATCGTCCATGTTCTTCCGGTCGGTAATGTCCACATCCATGCGGATGATCTCATCGACCTCGCCGTCAAGAAGGATAGGGAACATTGTGGAGTAAACCCATCGTTTCTCACCAGTCGCCGTGACAATTTCCCACTCACCGGGCGGTGCCGCCGTGCCTGATTCCACTATTTTCGCAAGCGTGTTTTTAGGCGATTCAGTTTCCGACGTCCGCAACCCTATTTCATGTAAATTTTTGCCTAGAACATCAACATATTTATACCCGTAAAGGTTTTCACTGGCCGTGTTCCAGATACGAATTATTCCATTTCTGTCAAATCCCTGGACAGCTATATCAGGAGTCTGGCTGATCATAGTCTCGAACCGCTGAAGGGCTTCGATAAGGGCATTTCGTGCCTCCCGAACCGGTGTGAGGTCTACAATGACTCCACGAAGCCCGTAAGCCGATCCGTTTTCAACAAGGGGGACTGTATGAATAATCGATGGAAACCTGACTCCTTTGCGGTTCGTCAGCTCATATTCGTCAGCAACCGGATTGCCCGCACTGATGTTAACTAATTGGGATAAGATCTTCTTTTCGTCTTTTGGATCGATAAAATCGAATCCATTTAAACCTTCGCCAAGTTCGTTCCCGGTGATACCGAATTTCCTCAGTCCTTCGGGATTAACATAGAGAAGGTTACCTTCGAAATCCATCTCGAAGACCGATACCGGAAGGGAATCCATCATGTCCCTGTATTTTTTCTCCGTCTCAATTTTAGCCAGTTCCGATGCTCTCTGGTCACTGATATCCCTTATGCTCGAAACAACCAGGAACTCCGATCCAACATCTATCGAATGAAGAATGACTTCAACAGGACTGATCGTCCCGTCTTTTTTTAACGCTTTAAGTTCCCGGAATGAATAACCAGAGTCATCTATTTCTTCGCCCATGCCCTGAATTTCCGACAGGGAATCGTCCGAGGTTATGGTCATGGCTGTCTGACAAAGCATCTCCTCCCTGGTGTAACCGAATAAATCAAGAGCTTTCTGGTTGCAATCGATGAATTTTTTTGGTGGGCCACCGGCGATATGAGGGCAAACAAGAAGCGCATCGGCGCAATTCTGAAACAGCAGGCGATATCGCTGTTCGCTATGCATCAGATCCTGCTTATATCTGGCGGATTTATCCTCGCGAAGCGCCACTACATATCCGGCTGCCGAGAATACAAAAAAATATGTGATTGCGCATCCGATGCGCAAAAATCTGTCACTCAGAGGAATGTAATCTTCAAACCTGAATACCAGGTAGTCGATAAGAAAGGCCATCAAACCGAATATGACCGCTGTGAGCAGGATTTTTGCCTTTGATGTCATAACAGCTGAGACAGTCACTCCATTCCAATCAGTGGAATCTCATACAGCAGATTCATGAATATCATTAGTATCGGTTGAATCCTGTTAAAGAAATTCAATGAATGCTTAAAACCAAATCGATGATTCAATTTTATAAGTGATGGTTAAATTAAAAAAAGATTAATCCGGTACGTGGTGATACGGCTCCCCTTCAGTTAAATCTGCAACCTGCATTCTGCCTTCGGATATCATCCGGAGCTGCCCGGGAGTTACATCCACGTACGCCCTCTCAAGAATTAACCGGTGCGTGTTGAGGGTTCCATGGCCGTAGAAGAGGAGATCGTAAAATACAGGCCATCCCGGACCGGGATTTATGTAACTGTACTGGACCGTCCTTGACGCGGAATTGACCTGTTCGGGTATCCGCAGCCTTATTACGAAGCGGGTTGAAGATGAAATTACCTGGTTGAAATATTCTTCATCGGACATATAGACCGCGTAGATTGCCCCTACCAGGTCTTCATCCGTTTCATATAACGATGGATCCGTTACATCGATCACTGCGTAGTTATACCCTGCATCCGGAAAAGTTACTGTTGTACCTGCCGGATATGCGAGATTCGGGGGGCTGATCTGCACTGGAGCGGTCTTCAGATAATAGATGAGCAGGGCAATCCCGACGATCACTAAAACCAGGACTAAAAATATCCAGTGATGGAATCCTTCAGTAATTACAGGTTTTCCCGCGTTCGCCATTTTCCCTCACCGGAACTCAGATTCCGCGACGGTCACGCAGCTTTTTATCCAGTTTGTATACAAACGCCAGCACCTCCGCCAGCGCTATGTAAAAATCTTCAGGGATCTCCTGCCCAAGCTCGAGGACATAAAGGCTTCTTGCAAGCAGTGGATCTTCATGTATATGGATATCGTGCTCCGCCGCTATTTTCAGGATGGCATCCGCGACCGGACCCGCGCCCTTGGCAAGGATCGTAGGAGCCCTGTCAATCTCGGGATCGTAGCCAAGTGCTATCGCTTTTCTTATTTCATCCTGAAGAGCCATTTCTTCAATTACCGGTACCGGTCAGGCTTTAATATCCAGGCCGGATTCTTTCGTTAAGTTGTTATTGCCAGCCGATTCTTCTGCTCGATCATTGGAAACCCTGATTACCACAAATCCGTCATTCCTGAATCCTCTCGCTTCCATAGCCAGCTCCAGAGATTTCAGGGACTTTCCTATATGATCCTCTTTCACTTTATCTATATGGAATCGTCCCGATACCCCGGTGCGAATCTCATCCCTGACAACCTGGCGTTTCACATCGACCCTTATTCGGACTGAACCCAGGTTTTCCATATACAACTGGATCAATCCGATATTGTGTCCTGTTTCGGATTCAGTTTTCAGTTTCTCATTTCCCTGCCCTGGCTTTTTGCCGGTATATTCACCCGCTGGTTGTAGAATTAATACATTCGACGATCCTCCCGGGATTTCAACCGGCAGATTTATCCGCGGCACAGCCCCTGCTGCATCGGCAGATCTGGACAATGCTGGAGCCAGGACGGTACCCTCGAGTGCGTCGGCTGCCGATGTGGCTTTTGCTATTACCGCTGACAGGCGGGCATTCGATTCCACACTCTGAGATAAATTCGATACCAATTTATTGATGAGTGATGTCAGTGTCCGGAGTCCGAGAACAATATCCCGAACATGGTTTTGTCCCGACATTGTAATTTCAACCGGGATTCCCCCGGTGCGGATCGAATCCGGTAGTTTTTGAGGTGAATCTCCCGTATAAACCGGATCGGCAGACTGTGGTGTGACACCCTGCGGACCGTGTCCGGTCGATGATAAAGCTGCCTGAACAACCGTCGGTGCCGGACTTGTTGAAACAGGAGCATTCGATGGATCTCCGGTTGGAGTGAGTGGATTTTGTGTCGCCGGTGTGCCCGAATTCGCGGACGCTTGTTCCGGCACTGAATTTGTCGTCTGGTGCGCTCCTACAGAAGTTTGAGGTTGACCCGCTTGCGCCGGGGTATCGGAGATTGTGCCGATCGGAGATTGAATCGAAGCCTGGGGAATTGGGCTTTGTGCTGATTTTAATATCGATACCGCCGCAACAAGATCGCGAATTAAACCCACTGTCGAATCTGTCAGTTCCGGGATTTTCGACTGGATGCTCGATATCACGGGACGGATCGTCTCGATTATCGATTTAATGGACTCGGACAATTTCAAAAATTCTGCCCTGTCCCCCCTGATTACTTCGGGTTGTGTCCTGGCGGACTCAACAAGCCTGTCGATTTCCACCAGGATATCTTCCGCAACATTATGAAGATACGTCCGAATTGCCGGTGATTTTACAGAATAGGTCGCTGCATCAATGAATCCCAGATTTATCGCGGCCCGAATGACATTTGCGGCGGGTTTTGGAAGTGCCGTCAGATCAGGGCGGGTCAAAACCCCTGTATCCTGAATTTTTGGACTGACCCTGATTGAATTGGTATCCCCAGACTTCTCAATATCGGAAAGCACTACATTTTCAGACCAGTCGACCGCATCCGTTGCTCTACCCTGCAAGTCCTGCGCACTGCGATCGACAGGAGTCGAATCGATCTTCAATAACTCGAGCATGAAATTGTCGTCGCCGATTCTAAGGACTTCAAACACCACTTTGGCACCATTTTCGAGCGGAATATCAGTGCCAACTTCGATCATATGAGAACCCAGTGCGATTTTTGAGATAAATGCCGGGATTCCGGAATCGGGGTTTACTCCCTCCTGGGGAATTACCGCTTCGCTTTTGTAGACCTTTCCGTGGATTATCTGGCCCTGGAAGACGTTCAGGCGCCGAAGAACATCGCCAGTCGACGGCGCGAGTCGAAACAGCTCCATTCTTCCATAGCCGGAATGCGTCATTAAGCCGGATAGCCTTCCTCAAGAGTAATACCCGATTTTATCATGCATTCCGCGATTTTTCTTCCTGATTTTCTTAAGAAAAAATAAGGAGTTTTGATATTTTTACTATTATGACTGCATCTAAATAAGTGACCGGGAGAATCAGGTTGCGAAATCAGGCGTTGGATGAAATTCGGTTCTCACGGTCAGGGAACGGTATGTTTCGCAAAAATAAAAAAAATAAGGAAGAAATAATGGCAAGTAGTGTAAGAAGCCTCGAACTGGATTCCACAAAAAAGCGCAGGAAAATCGAGGAGCAGACTTATCTGTTCGATGCTATTTCAGATTTCGAGGATGGAAAGTATGAGGAAGCGGTTACCGCTTTCACCACATTCACCGCAGTTGTTCCCAATCACCCACTAGCCCACCTGTTACTCGCCCGTGCATACATGGCACTCGGCAAGCATGAAAAAGCCGTCAACGCTCTTTTCGACCACCTCAGGTATGTGGATGACAGGTCCCTCGAAGCGAACGTATACCTCGGCGTGGCATACTATGAGCTCGGAAGAAAGGACATGGCGAGGCAGAGATTCGAGCAGGCTATAATGAAGAAGGAAGACAACCTCCTGGTAAGAGAGAATCTGGCGCTGACCCGGCTCGAAACTGGAAAGTACGAGGAAGCCCTGGACGATCTTCTCGAACTGAAAACCATTCTCCCGGAAGATCAGGCGATCAACGCGCTGCTCGTGAAGGCTCTTGGAAAACTCGGTAAATGGGAAACTGCCCAGACGATCTCAGAGTCCTCGGCTAAATCCAAGAGTTATCCATTTTATTTCACGACTAAGCCCGGGAATTGATTTTGTCCGGATAGGATTCGTATTTTCTGCGTACCAGTTCTGCGATCCCCGAGAGTATCGACACAATTATCACGGTTATACCGAAAACCAGAAATGCCTGCTGAATGCTGGCATTCTGTTTTATCGGTTCGCTTACGAACGGTGAGGAAAACTGGCCGAGGAAAAACGCGGTGGTCAATCCACCGAGTGCCCGTCCGCGGAAATATTCCGGAGCGATCTGCACCACCCATGAATTCATGTTTGGAGTGGTCAGGCCCATTCCGAAGCCACTGATAACCAGCCCTGAAGCGACCCCAATGTAAGAATGGGAAATTCCGATTATGCAGAATCCTGCGCCTAATAAAATCAGGTTCACAGCCAGGATCGCGACATAACTGAACCTCTCGCGGAATTTTCCATAGCTGTACGACATCATCCCGGCAGTAAAGGTGAATATCGCAATGGACATCCCTACCTTCCCGGGCATGAAGTCAAAAAGGTCCGTGAGCAGGAACGGAAGTTGAGTTGGCACGACAAAAATGGAGATCATGCAGACAGAACCGATTATGAACGTTAGGGACATATAAAAATACGGGGGCCGAATAAGAATGCCGTTCCGGTCCGAGGATCCTGCCAGAATTTCATCTTCTGTTTTGACATCTGGTTCGTAGATTACCTTCCAAATCAACGGCAGCAGCAGGAGGGGACAAAGATAGATCAGAAAAGGCATCCTCCACGATATATTTGCAAGCGATCCTGACGCGAAGAGATACAGCACTCCTCCGAAAGCCATCCACGCGAACTGTGTCCCGAGAATCTTATTTCGAGCAGGACCCGTAAAGTAATCCGCTATCAGTGTTGTGCTTGCGGTCATTACACCGGCGACAGCAAATCCGAGGAATGCCCTCCCAACCAGTAATGCCGGCATGGAGCCAAGAAATAGTCCGCTTCCACCGGATATTGAATACATCGCAACAGCCGCAAACAGGAGAGTTTTTCTCCCGAATTTATCGATTATGAATCCTGCCAGTGGAGAGCCTAACGCGATTGTCAGGGCGGGCAGCGTGAGTACAAGCTTGGTGAGGAGTTCCACATGCGCGATTCCCTCGAAATGCTTCTGGATCTCGGGTAGGGCGGGCGAAACAATGGCTCCTCCCATCACGGTAAGTGAAGAGGTCGCCATCAGGGTAAAAATGATCCAGAATGAACCGGGATTACGCTTCATTAAGTGCGTTATCGTACGGGAAAAAGCGGTACATAGCAAAAGTATGGAACGTGAGTTTCCAACTCGAATCGAAGCAAGTGTCCTTACCTATCGGAAAAATTGCGGTTAAAATTTCGCGGTCCATACAAAAGAATCTGCGGAAAAAAAATCCCGGCATCGTGATGCCGGGTATAACTGGGAAAGAAATGTGCTGTTAAATTTCGTTCGCTGCAATATTATGGGAAAATCCCACGTTCCCTGTAAACGGCGTCGAGATGGTCGAGTGCCACTATATAGGCTGCCGTTCTCCAGTCGGTGGCGTATCTGATTGCAGCATCCCTGACTTTAAGGTATGCGCCTATGATCTTCGTGTGCAGCTTACTGTCAACCTCTTCCAGTTCCCAGAACTCGCTATTCTTGTTCTGGAGCCATTCGAAGTAGCTGACGATCACGCCACCGGAATTACAAAGTATATCCGGCAGGATGTCGATGCCGCGGTCGCTAAGGATTGCGTCTCCGTCAGGGTCTGTAGGGCCGTTCGCTCCTTCCGCGACCAGTCTGCAATCGATCTTTGGAGCTGTAAACTCGTTAATTTGAGACTCCATGGCCGCCGGGATGAAAATATCGCAGGATGTAGACAGGAAAGTTTCATGATCGATCGTTTCCGCTCCACCAAAGCCCTTTATCACGCCATTCCTTAAGACGTGCTTGTTCAATTCCTCGACATCAATTCCACCGGGATTTCGCATCGCGCCGGACACATCCTCGACCGCCAGCAACCTGGCTCCATGCAGGGCTAAGAGCCTCGATGCCCATGAACCCACATTTCCAAATCCCTGGACAATAAACGTGCTTTTGCTCAGATCAAAATTGTTGTCATTTGCCCATTGCTCGATCGTGAACACAACTCCCTGGCCGGTTGCTTTAGCGCGTCCGAGAGACCCGCCTGATTCAACCGGTTTACCGGTGACTACATGTGAACATCTCGCTCGTTCATGTGGTGATTGTGTAGATAAATATGTATCGAGAATCCACGCCATGATCCGGGCATTGGTGTTAACATCCGGCGCCGGGATATCGTACTCGGGGCCTATATTTTGACCAAGAGCATACGTGAATCTTCGCGTTATATTTTCAAGTTCACGCTGTGAATACCTGGCAGGATCGATCTGAATCCCGCCTTTGGCCCCGCCAAACGGGATTCCAGTAATGGCGGATTTCCATGTCATCCAAGAAGCCAGTGCCCTGACCTCGTCAATATCGACTAATGGATGGAATCGCAGTCCACCCTTGTAAGGTCCAAGCATGTTGTTATGCTGGATCCTGTATCCTGTGAACATCTGGACTGTCCCATTATCCATCCTGACCGGGAAATTGACCAGGATCTCATTCTGTGTCATCGAGAGAATGTTGCGCACCGATGGATCGAGATCAATGATGTTGGCAGCCTTGTTGAACTGCTTTTTAACGTTATCATAAAGCGTTGCCCTTCGAACTGGTGAAGACTTGACGCCTGTTTTGAGGAATATTTCCGGTTGCAGCCGAGTGTCTAATGTTGTCATGATTTTCCTCCTTGTGGAGAAGATATTAATGAGAGTTTCGTGAACATATGACGTCCCCCATGACTACATACAGATAGCCGGTCATTCGAATTCCTCGCAGTGCCAGATCCCTCCAATAGTCCTGGCGTTTATGCAAGAGTCGCGATGTACGCAGGTGACGCACAAGCCGGTCAGCCCTTTCCTTGAAATTTGAATTTCAGGTTGAATGAAAGTTACAGGCTCGGACAACGGTTCGTGCAGATCATATTCCTCACAGTAATGGACCGCTTTACCCCTTGTGTGATAGATGCATCCCTGTGACGCTGAACATGTTGAACACAGATCGTTAAGAGATTCGGCTTTTGGTTTTTCGGGCTTTATCTCAGGCTTTTCGATACGGGTCTTTACCGACGGTTTGAATGTTTTAGCCTTTGTTTCTGACAGTGTCATTTTTCTTGCTCCTTTCAGTATTGCAGCGATTGCCGTTTGTTGCGACCGCTTGCATACGGTATGTATCAAAGGCTGTGCCAAATATTAAATCTTGAGGTTAAATTCCGGGTGAATCTGAAATATCTTTTAATCACGGGACATTGCAGGCAATTCGAGCCGAAACAATGAGTAAATAAATTTCACGGCGAAAAAATTTATGCTTAAATCTGGGGAGTTATTCATCAGTGGTGAGAAATTCCCCACCCTGTCAGTCCGGCAATTGATATTTTGCAATCCTGTCGCGGAGGGTCTTTCTGTCAATATTCAGAATCCGCGCGGCTTTGGATTTGTTGCCATTGACCAACTGTAGCACTTTCGCGATATGCTCCCGCTCTACCTCTTCAAGAGTTCTGTCACAGCGGAAGTGGTTAGGAATGGAAAACCTCATCATTTCCGGAAGATCGGCAATTTTCACATCTTCGTTCCGCGACATAACCACTATCCTCTGAACAATATTCTCAAGCTCCCTGACATTGCCAGGCCAGGAATATCCCTCCATGGTGGCCAGGACCTCATCGGTGAATTTCAGCTCGGCTTTATCGTACGCACCAGCGTATTTTTTCGCGAAATGCCTCGCCAGAAGCGGTATATCACCGGTCCTCTCCCTCAGGGGCGGAAGAATGATTTTAATAACATTTAACCGGTAATAAAGATCTTCCCTGAATATGCCTTTCTTGACCAGTTCTTCCAGGTTCTTGTTCGTAGCGGCGACCACCCTGACATCTACAGTCCTCGGATTATTTGCGCCTACCATAAGCACTTCCTTATCCTGAAGCACCCTTAATAATTTGACCTGCATGCCAAGGCTGGTCTCCGAAATTTCATCGAGAAAAATCGTGCCGCCATCCGCCGCCTGAAAAAAACCGGCCCTCGATTCTGTCGCCCCGGTAAAAGCTCCCTTTACATGTCCAAACAATTCGCTTTCAAGCAGGGATTCAGGAATTCCGCCGCAGTTGACCGGTATGAATGGGGAAGACGCCCGCTTTCCCTCATAGTGAATCGCCCTCGCGACCAGTTCCTTTCCCGTTCCGCTTTCTCCGGTTATTAATACCGTTGCGTAGGTCCCCGATGCCATTGAAATTTCCTCGAAAATCCGCTTCATTGGAACTGATTCACCGATCATTCCGAATTCCCTCGAGGACGTCGCTGGCGATGCAACTTCTTCCGTTTTTTTTCTGCTGAGTTTTTCAAGCGATTGATTCACTGCGTCCATGAGCTCTTCATCAGTAAACGGTTTGCTCAGGTACGCCTCGGCACCGGACTTGACCGCGTCGACAGCGGTCTGGACAGTAGGGTATCCGGTTATCATTATTATCTCGGTCCGCCTGAAATTCTCATGGACATACCGAATCAGGTCGATTCCGCTTGGACCAGGCATTTTCAGGTCCGTAATTACCAGATCGACAGGATTATCGTTCAGCAATGGAACCGCTTCATTAACGTCCTCCGCCGTTAATACAATAAATCCTGTGGATTCAAGGTTGCGCCGAAGAACTTCCCTTGTATTCGGGGAATCGTCAACTACAAGAATTGTGTATTTACTTTTCTTCCGTGTCATGGTCTGGGCTCGCTGAATCGCCTGAACTGTGGTATATCGGCAGAATTACCTTGAACGTGCTGCCTTCACCGGGAACGCTGTGCACCTCGATCTCTCCGCCATGCGATGTGACAATACCATGTACCACCGATAGCCCGAGCCCCGTCCCCTTACCGATTTCCTTGGTTGTGAAAAATGGGATGAAAATCTGATGCAGTAATTCGTCGTCCATCCCGCATCCATTATCTGTGATGTACATGAAGACGTGATTCTGGTCATAACCGGTCTTGAGAGTGAGTGTCCCTCCACCTTCCATAGCCTGCATCGCGTTAACGGCAAGGTTGACAAGTACCTGGTGCAATTGCGACCTGTCCGCCTGGATTTCGGGAAGGCCATCATCCAGGTCATGCACCAGCTCGATCTGTTCCTTTTTCATTCGTGATGAAAGGAAATACAGGCTTGTCTTTATTAATTCGTTCAGGTTGACGGCATCTGACGTTGTCGGCACCTGCCTGGCGAAAGTCAGAAGCTTCTTCACTACTTCCCTGGCATGCAGGGACGACTCAACAATTTTATTCAGGTCTTGCTCGACCTGTAAAGGAAGTTCCTGGGTTTTCAACGATAATTGTGCGTAGCCCAGTATTGACCCAAGTGGCTCGTTCAATTCATGCGCCACCCCGGCAGCAAGTTGTCCGATTGTTGCGAGACGGTCCGCGTGGCGCAACTGGCCTTTCAGCCTTTCCTGCTGATGCTGGATTTCGAGCATTTCAAGCAGAGATGAAATTTCCGCGCCGATCGTATCGATTAAATGGCGTTCTTCCCTTAGGAATGGGCCTTCATAAAGCATAGGCTTTTCTTCATTATAAATTACCTGTACATATCCACGAACCTTCTCATCGATCGACAGCTCCGATCGCTGTGATTCACCCGATCCGTTGAAGTTGCTTGACACATATTCCTGCCCGTCGAAAAATATCCGGCCAGATGTACATTCAGGATACTGCCATGCGGGACGAAGCAACTCTACCGCACCTGCGAGAAGACTAGCCGTTGAAAGTTCCGGATCGCGTGCCAGTTGAGCGATTCCATAAAGGCACGTAAGCTCCTTTACACGTTCCATCATCAGGTATTTTGCCCGTCTCGCGGCGATGGCGTTACCGAGATTCTGAATATGACTTTCGTATAATTCTACCTGGCTGTAAGTAAAAAAATCCGGATCTATACTTTTCAACAATAATATGCCATGGGATTTGTCGTCGATCACGAACGGAATCGCCAGAATCGACTTGTAAATGGCGGAATTCAAACTGCCATACAAATGCCTGAGTTGCGGGTATTCCCGGGACATCTCGTCGAGTGAAACGACATCCTCTATCCAGATACTGCTGTTGTTGGTGATTATCGGGATCTTTGGAACAGACGCTCCTGAGAGCAGATTCAATATTTCCTGCGCCAGTGGAGCAGTTTCATGGCTGCGGAATGTATCGAACGCAGTATCGCCCTTCCTGGTGTCGATAACTTCAAACATGAATTCCCGCAATGGGCGCTGTGTCGCATAGGAATAATTACATAACTCGGCGTCCTGCGTAAGGATGCTGAGTGAATCGCAGCCGGAAAAGTCGAGTAGAATCTTTGAAACCTGGCGAAGGAACCCGTATTTGGAAGTTCCCAGATTAGCATGGTGCAGGATCCGGATAGATACCTGCCTGAACCCGGTCGTGGATTTTATACCAGTGGAATCACCATAGCTTTCGGACCAGTTTTGAAGCATTCCGCCTGATGATATTAATTCGTCATTGTCCGGATGTAAAGGTATGGAAGAAGGGATGTTCAAATGTAATCAGGCGAGCACAGGTAGCAGCATTAGTTTAAATCAGGTTCTTCAAATACGCTTGCCGACCAAGCTTGTCTGAGACAAATCTATTGATGTTTATTTTGCCTACTTCCCCTTGATAACAATCATCGGCTTGTATACATTTATCGAATTAAGGAGCTTGACTATGCCGAAATACAGAATCGCCTGGCTGCCGGGGGACGGTGTCGGGAACGATGTTATGGAAGCCGCGGGAGTTGTACTCGATGCATTAACGCTGGATGCGGAATATATTCACGGAGATATCGGTTGGGAATTCTGGAAATCAGAGGGAGACCCGCTGCCCGAAAGAACGGTTGAGCTTCTAAAGTCCACAGATTGCTGCCTGTTCGGCGCGATAACGTCGAAGCCTAAGGAAGAAGCCGACAACGAGCTCGCCGACGAATTAAAAGGTAAAGGCTATGTTTATCGCTCGCCGATCGTACGCCTTCGCCAGATGTTCAACCTGCACACCAATATGCGCCCCTGTAAGGCGTATGAAGGGAATCCGCTGAATTATAAAGAAGGCATTGATCTTGTAGTGTTCAGGGAAAATACAGAAGGACTTTATTCTGGCGTCGAATTTCATCCTCTTCCCGATGAGTTGAGAGACTCGTTAAAGAAGCACAATAAGAACATGGGAAAATTCGATTCGACCGATGGAGATGATATAGCCATTTCATGCAGGATTTTCACACGTAAAGGCTGCCAGACGATCGCGAGATCAGCGTTTGAATTCGCTAAAAAGTACGAGCTTAAGTCAGTCACGGTTGTAGAAAAACCCAATTTAATCAGGGAGACAAGCGGATTGATGGTCAGGGAAGCGCGGAAGATCGCGAAGGAATACTCCGGAATTGATCTATGGGAAGCGAATATCGACGCGATGTGCATGTGGCTTCTGAAGAATCCATTTGATTACGACGTCCTTGTATCGACAAACATGTTCGGTGACATCATTTCAGATCTTTGCGCGCAGCTTGTTGGGGGATTGGGGTTCGCGTCAAGCGCGAATATAGGTGATAACTACGCTGTTTTCGAACCAACCCACGGATCCGCGCCAAAATACGCTGGTCAGCACAAGGTAAATCCGATGGCGATGCTGCTGACCACAAAAATGATGCTCGACTGGCTCGGTGAATCTGCTCTGGCGGCAAAACTGGAATCCGCAATCGCAACCGTTATAAAGGACGGCAAAGTCCGCACTTACGACATGGGCGGGTCTGATGGAACGATGGATGTAGCGGACGAAGTCGCGAAGAATTTATAAATCCTAGCGCTACTGAGCATGTCTCCCCACGGGATCTCCAAGTCGGGACCGAGCAGTCCGCCGCCAGGTGTACATGGCTGCATCTGGGTAGGAACACTGCACGCGCGGGTACCCATGCTCAATGAACTCTTCTAATATATTCGCTATTTTCAATAATGGATTTCACTGCTGTCCAAAATCATTTTATTTTGGACAGCAGTTGACCTGCTCCCCGAAAACAGGACCAGTCTGAGTTTTGGTTTTCCGCTACAATATACCAAATGGAGGCCAGAACATGGCAGACAAGAAAAAGCATGGAAAACGTTACAGCGAAGAACAGATCGTAAGGGTTCTTCAGGAGGTCGAGAAGGGCATGTCGATCACGGAAGTGTGCCGGGAGCACGGGATCAGTGACCAGACGTAC
>DASWIV010000227.1:0-19299 GCA_036397475.1 bacterium | reverse complement strand
TGTAATACCGGTCGAAAGTCCGACCGTTCCAAGGGCGGAGAGGGTTTCGAACCAGAGGTCTAACATCCTTCCTCCTCCGGTCAGGTACATCAGGAGAACCATCCCGATAAAGGTGCCCGCCGATAAGACAACCAGCCCGTTCGCCCGGCGCACGGTATCCCATTTTATGCGGCGGTCGAAAATAATTACATCCATTTCCCCCCTGAGCACTGCACGAATCGACGCAATTGATGTAAGCACGGTGGTGGTTTTAATGCCGCCTGCAGTGCCCGAAGGACTTCCGCCAATGAACATGAGGACACCCATCAGGATAATGCTAGCCGGGGCCATTGAGCCTATGTCCAGGGTGTTGAAACCAGCCGTACGAGTGGTGATGGACTGGAATAGCGAACCCAGGAGCATTTCATTGAACGGGAGGGATCGAAAGCCCGCGCTTCCGTTATACTCGAAAGTAAAGATCAGCGCGGTTCCGGCAACGATCAGAAAGCCGCTGGCCCAGAGTACCATCCTTGTGTGAAGACTCAAACGTCTGCGCCTCTCCCTGAAATTTAAAAGTTCGGTAATCACGGGAAATCCGAGTCCACCGAGTACTATCAGGATACAAATGGTGGCGTTCAAACCAATATTGGACGAGTATCCCATCAGGCTGTCCGAATATGTTGAAAATCCGGCATTGCAGAATGCCGAGACAGCATGAAACACGGAATGGAACAAGGCGTCAGACGCCGGATGGTTAGCCGCGATAAATGGATACAGGATAGCAGCGCCAATCATTTCAATGATGATCGTAGTCCCTGCCACAACCGGAATGATTTTAAGAATGTTGGCTACTGAATCTTCGCCGAATTGTTCCTTCAGTAATTCACGTTGCCTGAAATTTATCTTCTGCCCAAGAAGCAATGCGAAAAAGGCTCCGAAGGTGATGATACCGATCCCGCCAAGCTGGAACATAATCATGATGGCGACCTGTCCAAGCCGGGTCCATTGGGAGGAAGTATCGACGGTGATAAGTCCGGTCACACATACCGCGCTTGTAGCGGTGAACAGGGAATCCAGGAAAGTGATGTGGCTTCCCGGAGCGTGGCATTCCGGAAGTAACAGGACAACCGTACCGAGGATAATCAATCCCAGGAAAGAACCCGCCAGTACCTGGACCGGTTTCAGGGAGGCAGGCTTATTCCGCTGATTTGCCATTCGTACTTAATATTAATGAAATTCGGATGAAAATGTCCATTTTATTATCGAACTTGCTACCTGTCCCCCTGCTCTGATATCCTCACCACCACGAAAATCAGAGGCGAGAGATATGTATACGCATACAACGATCGATAAAATAAGCCAGCATGTAGACCAGGTCGTCACACTCTCAGGCTGGCTTTACAATAAACGCGACAGCAAAAAACTCCAGTTCCTGGAGATCCGCGACGGCACCGGTATTATCCAGGCTGTGGTCGGGATCAACGATGTTGATTCGGACACATGGGATACCGGGCAGTCACTTACACAGGAATCGTCGCTGCGAATTTCCGGGAAAGTCTCGAAGCACCCGAAAAAGGAAGAGTACGAGCTTCATGTGATCTCATCCGGAATCGAGCCTGTACAAATTGTCGAGGATTACCCGATCACCCCGAAAGAGCATGGAACAGGTTTTCTGTTCGAGCACCGGCACCTGTGGCTGCGGTCGAAGAAACCGTGGGCACTCCTGCGTCTAAGGTCGGAAATAATCCAGGCCATCAGGACATTTTTCTACGAAGACGGATTCATCACCTTCGATTCGCCAATATTCACACCAAATGCTGTCGAAGGCACCACAACTCTTTTCCCGGTTGAGTATTTCGAGCATGTCGCGTACCTGTCGCAGTCGGGACAGCTCTACGGTGAAGCAGGCGCTATGGCTCACAGGAAAATTGTCGTGTTCGGCCCGACTTTCAGGGCTGAGAAATCTAAAACGCGGCGCCACCTCACAGAGTTCTGGATGATCGAGCCGGAAGTAGCCTGGTTTGACCTTAACGACAATATGGACCTGCAGGAACGAATGGTCGTCTATGTGATCGAGTGGGTTCTTGAAAAGTGCAAAGCCGAGTTGGAAATTCTCGAGCGCGACATTTCCAAACTCGAAAATATAAAATCGCCGTTTATTCGAATGCATTACGATGACGCCATCAAAAAGTTGCATGAGCTCGGACAGGAGATCGAGTGGGGAAGTGATTTCGGTTCGCCGGATGAAACGCTTCTCACTCAGCAATTCGACAAACCAATTTTTGTCCATCATTTTCCAAGGGCAATAAAAGCGTTTTACATGGCGCCTGATCCTGACGATGAGAGGACATCGCTTTCAGTAGACCTTTTAGCTCCGGAAGGCTACGGCGAAGTTATCGGCGGCGGGCAGCGCGCTGAAGACGCCGATTTCCTCATCGAACAGATCAAAAAACACAATCTTCCTATGGAAGCGTTTGAATGGTTCCTCGATCTCAGGCGCTACGGCACCAATCCGCATGGCGGATTCGGCCTCGGGCTTGAGAGAACGGTCGCGTGGATCGCCGGAGTGCATTCAATCCGTGAATGCATCCCGTTCCCGAGAACGATTGAGAAAATTTATCCCTAGTCGCGGAGTGTTATGGTGCCGCGAAAATCCATACTAAAGACCCTTTTAAAATTCTGGCTGACGGGAAACCGTTATGAATGTCCGCTATGCGGATCGACTTTTCGCGCGTTCCTCCCCTACGGGCTCGACAACCGTCCGAACGCGGCTTGCCCGGAGTGCGGGTCGAAAGAGCGCGACAGGCTATTATGGCTATATTTAAAAAATAAAACTGACCTCTTCACAGGCAGATTAAAGCTGCTTCATGTCGCGCCGGAAAAAGTTATTCAGGACAAAATAAAGGACCTCCCGAATCTCGATTATCTCAGTGCCGACCTCGATTCGCCCCTTGCGATGGAAAAGATGGACCTCACCGAGATCAGGTACGCAGAGAATTATTTCGACGCCATCATCTGCAACCACGTCCTCGAACATATTCCTGATGATAAGACCGCAATGCGTGAATTGTACCGGGTACTGCGTCCGGGCGGGTGGGCGATACTGCAGGTGCCGATAAATCTGGATTTGGAAACGACATACGAAGACTGGAACATTACCGACCCATATGAAAGGGAAGAAGCGTTCGGCCAGAAAGACCATGTTCGCGTGTACGGACAGGATTACGTAAAGAGGCTTGAGGACGCGGGATTTCGTGCAACTACTGACTGGTACGTGAGGGAGCGTGGGCAGAAATGGGCGTCGGGATATTCACTCCACTGGAACGAACCGATTTTTTATTGTGAAAAATAGGCTGGACTATTCCAGTCCCCATTCCAGAAAATAAAAATCCGTTATTTTATCAGTACCCAGGTACCCATCGATCGCGTTCATTATTGAGCGTCCGATATCCCATTTTGTTGTGACATCGTCAAGTGCGCCATCTGAATTCCAGTCCCAGTCGGATACAACACTTATGGCGACTCCACGTATCTCAGCCATATTTTGGTTCAGCTCATCGAAGATCGCCTGGTCCTCGACAAACAGGCTGAACGTGAATTTCAATTCGGTATATTCGCCGTCCGGATCGTGCACCGGCGCGACAATGATGTCGTCCGCGAATCCGTGGAAGAGCTCCTCGAATACAGCGGGACCGTCATAGTCATCATCGTGAGGTATTTCCCCTGTAAAGCTTCCCTCGGTCCTCTGGAAATTCACTCCAGTGAGGTCGGGATTTATCTGGTGATTGAAAAAAGTCGTTTCGAATCCGCTGAAGCCGTTGATCGCAGGAGTAATTGTGGTCGAAAATTTCGACGGTACAACCACATTCTGTATCACGAGCCAGTCGAGGTCGGTAACTGCCTCGGTGTCATCCGAAAATTTAACAACGGTTCGCAGTGGAACGTAATCGTCTTTTCTGACGATCAGAGTGAACGATTCCCACATGGAGGTAAAATCTGTTGGATTCAATAAAAGCTGCCATGCGGGTTCGCCGTCCCACAATGCGCTTCCCTGGTAAGTAATAGTCCAGTCGAAATCCAGAAGCTCGATAAAGTCAGGACGGGCAAGCAGCATGTGATCAAGCGCCGGGTGTCCAAATCCCTCGGATGGAACATCGATGTCGGATGTGGACTCATCAAAAACCCAGGTTACTTTGGCAAGGTCTGGCGATTTCCATGCCACCTTGAACGAAAACTGCATCGGCACAAGCCCATTCTGGTCCGATGCCTGATCGATAGATACCTCCCCATCGTAACTTATCGTCTGGAGCGTTAATGGATGTCGTTCATTTCCGATTCCAAGCAGAATTTCCGACAAGGTCTCGGCTTTCGCGGTGCTGGGAACCAGCAAAAGCAATGTGGTGATAACTGCAAATATCCTGTTTCCGTTTCCCATGATCTGTCCCTCGTTAAATGCCTGTAAAAATTTCTTCCACTGAATTTCCGCGGCGGAAAATCAGTTCATTTATCTGCGCAACACCCGGCGAGTACCGGCTCTCTTTTGCCTGTTCGGAGTTCCCGAGGCCGCGTTTGAATTTCGCGGCTGAATGCTCCACACCGCTTGCGAAGGTGGTTGGATCAACCCGTATGATCATCGATGTACCCGCTCCCGCTTCCGCGACGGTTAGAGAATGCAAAGCCGTCGCAGGTGACGAATCTGTCCGTGGAGTGATCAGGACGTATGATGCCGACATTTGTGCCCTGCGGATCTCATCGAGGTAATTTTCAATGTCATCCTCTCGTTCAGCGACAATTTCAGCCAGGGTGTACTGGATGTGAGTAAAAGAATCCCTGTCCTGGTGTGAGAATTTTTTCAGTTCATTGCCGACAATTATCAAAGTCCATGGGCGTCCGACATCCCTCGACGCATTAAGTAGGCTCATAGCGATAACAATCATGTACTCGAATGCGTTCTCCATTCCTGTCCCGATATCGGCGGATTTGTCGGCGTCAAAAATTATCACCATTTCCTCTTCGACTTCCTTCTGAAACTGCCGGACAATGAGCTGGTTATGTTTAGCGGTGAGAGGCCAGTGGACACGCCTCAGGCTGTCGCCTTCCGACCAGGTCCGAATTCCCAGAAATTCATGGCTGTGCCCTTCCCTGTTGACCGGATGGATATGTTCCCTGGAGCCGAGTCTCGCCAGTACGGACGGAATGGTTGTCATTCGCACCCATCCGGGAAGGACCAGAACCTTATCGTAAATTTTTATCCATCTGGTGATCACGAAAATGCCGAATGGGTCGCTCACTTCAACTGCGACAGGACCCAGTTTGACCTGTCCGCGTGTTTCGGGTTTCAAAGTGAGCTTGCCTTCAACCGGCTCATTTTTTTTTGATCCGATCCTCAGGAAACTGGCGTAGCCGGGTTCCGCGAAATCGACCGGTTCCGATGAATTATTGCGCTTCCTGTTGGCGAAATCCCACAGCCTGACATGGTACCCGGGAAGCAGGGATCTTGAGCTGAGCTGGTATTCTACGGGAAAACTCTCTCCTGCCATGGCTTCATCGCGGACTTTCCTGGTAACCGCCACACCCATTACCGCCACGACGGCCCATAAGAGTGCTATAACGACAAATCCGAAAAGGGAAAATGACGTAAGCAACAGCAGATACAGGCGAATCCTGAGAAACGCGATCAGGGAGGTCCATGCGGCACTGAGGATAATTTTCCCTTCAAAACTGACCCGCCTGAATATCAACCAGATAAGGCCATATCCGACAAAAAGAGATACGGTCAGGAAAATCTGGAAGTTTGAGTGATTCATTACTCTCCAAGCGGTCCGACTTTAACCAGCAGTGTTTTAATCAATTCTTCGGTAGCCTCTTCGGAATATCCCACCTGAGGCTTGAGGATCATCCTGTGCCCGAGTACCGGAAGCGCGATCTCCTTTATATCGTGAGGAATGACATAGTCTCGTCCACGGACAAGAGCGAGTGCCTGTCCTGCACGATATAATCCGAGGCTCCCACGAGGCGACGCCCCCACCAGGATATTTGAATCGGTCCTGGTCTTGCTGACAAGATTGACGATGTAGTCCATCAGATCTTTTTCAACATGCACTCCCTTGACGGTTTTCTGGATTTGCAGGACGTCCTCAGTTGTTATTACAGAATCCATGGATTCAAGCGGATGCCTTTCAGCCTGGTCGAGGAGCATCCGTTTTTCTTCATCCGTATGGAGGTAACCGAGTTTCAACCGCATCAGGAACCTGTCCTTCTGGGCTTCGGGAAGAGGATACGTACCCTGGTACTCTATCGGATTCTGTGTAGCGATAACCATGAACGACGGCGGGAGCTTAAATGTGGTCCGCTCGAGCGTGACCTGGTTTTCCTCCATACACTCGAGCAGTGCCGATTGTGTCCGGGGGGTAGCGCGGTTGATTTCGTCGGCGAGTATGACGTCCGCAAACACGGGTCCCTGCCTGAACATGAATTCCCCGGTTTTTTGATTGTAAACGTAGGTGCCCGTGATATCCGCGGGAAGCAGGTCCGGTGTACACTGAATTCTCTGGAAAGAGCTCTTCAGGCTCTTGGCCAGGGTTTTAGCCATGGTTGTTTTGCCGGTACCCGGTACGTCTTCAAGCAGAAGATGCCCTCGCGCGATAAGGCAGGTGATGAGCAGGTCAACCTGTACAGGTTTGCCTATTATCACCCGCTCCATTGATTCCTTCAGCCGGGCTATACATTTAATGGCGTCGTCGGTTGATTTCGGCTCGACATCCTCCAGGTCGATCTCAGCGCCCATATGAACCGATCCGGGCTCAAGCGAGTCTGGAATCGAAGATGCCGGTGTGGTGGGATAAATTTTTATCATTCAACCTGTCCGATTAGAGATAAAAGATAGTGTAATTGTACCTTATATGAGAGTCGATTTGTGGATTCGGTTCGCAATGTCACTCCCTTGCACCACATCCGATACCCGGCTATTATCTTACCTAACGAAATGTCCGAGGAAAACATCATGGTCAGGAACTCATTCATCATCGGCGCGATTATCCTATTTCTAACGGGGGCTGGAAACGTCTATGCCCGGGACGCGTACGATCTTCCAGGCACCGGGGCAGGGGATATCGCGGTTAATCCCCACGATGGATCTATATGGATATTTTTCCACCAGTCCATGAACCTGGCAGCGCTTGATCCGTCAGGGCAATCGGTTCTCCTCGATATAGATCTCCCTATCGCAGCCACGGCGATGGCTTTTCATCCTGCAGACAATATCCTGTTCGTGACAGGCGAGCCATTGGACGACCAGCGTATATCCGAGGGCGTTGTATATGCAATCGACACAATTACCGGGGATGTTCTGGCACAGAAGGAGATACTTTCCGCGTGCAACTCGATATGCGCCGCGTCGGATGGGTACATCTATGTTTCGACCGGGATGCAGTACGGATATCCGGGAACGATTTATAAGATGATTTTTATCGAAGCGACACCCGACGAAGAAACAGGCGCGGATTCCGCTGTTCCGGAATTTATCATCGAGTACGAGACAGAATGTGGGAAAATCCCGTGGGCGATCCTGGAGGACGATGGGATCGTTTATGTAACCGATCTTGAATTGCAGTGGGCGGCACAGGAAGACGGCTCGATGGGGCCACCGTACGGTGCATGGGTCTGGGCGTACAATTCATCGGACCTGGAATATATCGGAAGTGAATGGGTCGGAATAAATCCTACAGATATGGTAAAAACCGAATTCGGTATCCTGGTCGCTTGCGCCGGACGAAAACAGACTGACAATATGAGTCTGGAGCCGGCTATAACTCTCATTGCTGAACCGGGAACGACGGTCCCGATTATTGCAGGAACCGCCGGAGCTGGCGATATAGCGGTTTCCCCTGATGGGTCATGGGCTATAGCTTCCCTGTCCAACTGGGCTCCTCCGGTACCGGGAAGCGATATAGCGCGACTGCAGCAGCTTAATCCCGAAAGGTTTCCAGACGCCCGTCGATGGGTTTTCACGGGGGATATAGCATGGCTTCAATATATGGACGAGCGTATTGATGTCGCTATTCACAAAATTATAGGCAACGGGTACCTGACAAGCATCGATATAAGCGCAGATGGGAAATATATATATGGGATCTCCGGCGATCCTGAAAAGCTCCTGGTAATTCCCATTGAAGATATCGAGTCTACATCGGATTACTTATATGATGCCGAGGACTGGCGGGATTAGCGCACAGCTGCCCGGTATTCATTATATATTGATCGGTTAAATCTGCCGCCATCTCTCCCGATATTAATATGCCCCCTGAAATGGGTGCAAAGGTCAGGCTGTCTCCACAGCCATGGACCGGTGATGCAATTGTCAGAATTTGGAAGACGTGGTGCTTTACTGGCTGGATCTGTCGCCCTGTCGCTCACCGTGATCATTGGTATTCTTGCTGGTGGCGACCTGGTGAAAACCGTCATTAACGGCGCGATTGCCGCGTTCATTTTCGGCCTGGCCGGATTCCTGATCGGAAATCTGTTCAATGGCTACGTGATGGGCGCAGCGAATCGGGAAGCGATCAATCTCGCTGTCCAGAGGGAAATGCAGAAAAAAGCGGCACATTCGGCAGAAAAAGTTGAAGTTAAAAAGAAAACAATCAAGGAGCAGGACGAAACTCCTTAAACCCGGCTTCAAACGCTTAAATGATCGAGGATATATTACATAGCCTTATCGAGGAATTTAATATCGACTCCAGCATGGCGATGAAGGCTATCGAGCAGTCGGACGGCGACCATGACAGCGCCAGGGAATATCTACTGCTCAATTACAGGAAGTATTTCTTCATGAAGGTCAGGTACCTCGAAGCGAAGATAGACAAGGGCGGAGGGCTGATACTTGCGGCAATTGAGAGGAATGCACCGGGATTCCTGCTGCTCCAGACAATGGTGGACTCCACCGGTGATTTTATCACGGCAGCGAATATCATATCTTCACCTGAAATCGTCAACAGTTTATTCCATACATTTTTCGCGACCAATCCGAGCGCGAGCAAATTCAACGACTCGAATTCCCTTTATGAGTCACTGCTTTCGAATGTAAATACGGCGGAATTCAACGGATTTTTCGAATTCGCGGTAGAGCGAAAACCCGACCTAGCAGGTAACGGGGTCACCGCAACTGTAGCGGACTTCATTACGCGAATACTTGAAGAGATTCTTTACAGAAGGGTCTCTGTCGATGCTGACGTAGAATTTCTAAACCAGCTGGAATTCGACGCTATTAAAAGCAGCCTGGGATTCGGATCGGAAGACGAAGATGTCGAGCAAGATGAGTCGTCTGCAGGCGCAAAAACAAAGGCTCACCCGAGATTCGATGTGGCGCTGAAAGGGCACCTGATCATAGACCCGATCAATGGTCAAAACGTGGACGACCTCTCTGCAGGAGACCCGCTTTATGTGGATGTTGTCGAACGGTCAGATACGGCGGTAAAGGTCGCTACCGCACTTGGCTTTTACCGGAAGGGAGTATGGTATCCAGCCCGGGGAACCATCTTGGACCTGAAAGAATTCGAGGATGGACGTAAGAGGTTTTCCGTAGCTCTTGCCAGGGGGGTCACGGTTAATGTCCCGGCGATGAAGAGTATCAAGGTTAAGACGAATGGGGAAAAGAAAAAAGTGGCACGCAGGACCGGCGAAGGGGAGGACGTAAGTAATCCCATGCCCCTGTTGATCGCGGTTATCCTGATGGCGGCATTTGTCGTGATCCTGCTGATGATAAGATAAAGAAAGCATCTTAAATAGATTTGATTTTCATTTTTAATGGGGTTATTGTGAAATCAATCGCCCCTAACGAGATCAGGGGATTTATTCTGTAACATGACTCAAGACACCGGTATCAACGCAAAATCCGTCAGGCTTGCCGACCTGTGGAAGGATTTCCTCAAGCATGGAAATCTCCAGGCACGAGAGCATCTTGCCCTTAACTATCTCTACCTTGTCAGTTACATCTACGGGCGAATCTCAATCAATCTCCCGCCGCATATTGACAGGGAAGATCTCGAACACCAGGGTACGCTTGGACTTATCGCAGCCCTGGATAATTTCGATCCGGGCAAAAATGTGAAGTTCGAGACTTACGCGTCCATCAGGATTCGGGGCGCTATGATCGATTTTCTGCGGAAGCAGGATATCCTGTCGCGCCCGGTGAGGAAACGCGCCGCCGAGATAGAAAGGGCAAGCGAAGATTTCAGCAAGCGGATAGGCAAGGTCCCGACGACAGAGGAACTTGCAAGGGAACTGGGAAGTACAGTCGATGAAATCTCGGACAGCCTGTGGAAATCAAGCCATTCGTTCATCATTTCCCTTGAACGCGAAATTTACGAGGATGACGAAGGCTCAAGCAGCACGTTCGGCGACTCGCTCGCTATCCCGATGCTGGATCCGTACGACGAGGCTGAAAAATCAAATTTACTGGAATGCATGGCCCAGGCGATCGATGAGCTTCCTGAAAAAGAGCGGCAGATAATCGCGCTTTATTACTACGAGGAACTTACGCTGAAAGAGATCGGAGCCGTACTCGGCATTTCAGAGTCGCGTGTGTGCCAGATACATTCACGAGCGGTTTTTAATCTTCGACAAAAGCTTCAATTAACGGTTTAACCGGTGGACTCTCCACGTATTGTCATACTTGGTATGGGAAACACGATTCTCTCCGACGATGGTTCGGGAGTTGAGGTGGCGCTGGTACTCAGGGATAAATTTTCAGGCATTGAAAATATAACCGTAAAAGAAACAGACCGAACGGGATTCAACTTTATTGAGTTGCTGAAAGATTTCGATATAGCCGTACTTATCGATTCTGTTGAAAGATGGAATGAGCCTGGCACAATTCACGAGTTAAGCCTCGACGATTTCTGAGGAGATGTCGGATGTGGTAAATGAAGCTGTTAGGGAACTGGCAAAGTTAATCGAGAAAAAGATATCAGAGTTCTAAACGCCGGAGCGCGGGATTCCTATCACGCTTTTATCGAAATTGCCAGCGGGACGGTGTCCGCCGCGGCGGACGGCCAGAGGTCAGCGTTACGATAGGAAGGAATCTCATGATTTGAATAACTGGGAACGCGACACTCCAGTTAGCAATATACCGATTATTTCATCAAGTTTTCCTTAAGCCAGCCGTACCATCTTTCCAATCCCACACCCGACACTACACTCAACTCCCACGGCTCTACCTTTGGATTGACCGCTTTCAAATCGTCAATAACTACTTCGAGGTCAAAATTTACCGCTTCCGCAATATCCACCTTGGTAATTAGAACCAGATCCGCCCCGGCAAACGCTTCGGGGTATTTCAGGACCTTATCGGACCCTTCAGGAGTACTGAGTAAGACCACTCGTTTGTGTTCGCCGAGTGCGTACGCTGCCGGGCAGATCAGGTTTCCAATATTTTCG
This sequence comes from bacterium, assembly GCA_036397475.1. Taxonomy (GTDB): domain Bacteria; phylum JAJVIF01; class JAJVIF01; order JAPKYR01; family JAPKYR01; genus DASWIV01. The sequence goes on along the minus strand of DASWIV010000227.1, from coordinate 7,887 downwards.
ACAACCATTATGTCGATCTCGTCCAGTTTGAATTTCGGGATCGCGTTCTCGACCATTTCCGCGGTCAGGTGGCATGATCCTTCGGTGTTCAACTGGACAGAAAACGCTCCGGTTTTTTCTATCCGTTTTGCGTCGCGGGCAGTATAAACATCGCCTTCAATCACTCCAAATGTGATGTCGGGATTGTCGGCAATCGTTTTTTCGAGAAGTGTTGTTTTTCCCGCTCCGGGACTGGAGACAAAATTGAGTCCGAGGATTTTATGGTCATCGTAGATTTTCCTGACAACATCCGCGTGCCGCTGGTTATCGGCGGACACCGCTTTCATGATGATCACGTCTACCATAGTTACACCTTCTCTTCAGCCTCTTCGCCTTCGAGGCTTACGAGCATAAATTCCCGTCCGGAGATTATTTCAACCGACGGCTGTCCGCACTCTGGACAGAACAGAAAGTAACGTTCCAGCTTTACATCGGCTCCGCAGTTGCGGCACTTTCCCCTACCTTCGACATGCTCGATCTCCATGACGGCGGATTTTGTCATGTCGGATTCTTCTTTGAGGAAACAGTAGGCAAACTCGACCGCATCGATATGCACTCCGCTGATGTCGCCTACTCTGAGAGTCAGCTTTTTGATTATGGAGATTCCGTTCCGCGACGCTTCGTGCCTGGCTAGTTTGAGTAAATCAGTTGCAAGCGAGAATTCATGCATTGCGCATTAATAGTATAGAACCAATCAACAAATCTTTAAATCCAGCACTGTCGGATAAGTAATTCGCTTATTTGCGTTTACTTAACCCCTACTCCTGCTTCCAGCGCCATTGTCAGTTTTCTGAAGAAGAACTTGTTGTCGTGTTCGGTCGATATGCTCACGCGTGCGCATGTCGGGGCGCCGAATACCCATCCCGGACGTACAATGACTCCCTCTTTCAAAAGGAATTCATTAATCTCCTTCGCGTCGACACCGAAATCTACCCAGATGAAATTTCCCTGCGTTTCATTATACCGTAAGCCCATGCGATCGAGATTCTCATAGAAGTATTTTCGTCCGGCGATCACGGTCTCCCTGCTCTTTTTCATGTGCTCATGGTCCTTGAGCGCCGCGAGTACCGCTACCTGCGCAAGTGAATTCACGGAGAATTTTATGCGCAGCGATTCAAGCACTTTGGCGAGGTCCGGATGCATGACCCCGTAGCCGCAACGGAGTCCGGCAAGCCCGATGATCTTTGAGAACGTCCGCAAAGTGACGACATTGCCATGCCCGGCTTTGAGGAATTCGATGCCTTCGGATTTGTCGGGATGATCGACAAACTGCTGGTACGCTTCATCGAGGACTATCAGGCATCTACCGTCGACCACATTGATTAAATCCTCGACTTCCGATTTCGAGCAGTAAGTCCCGGTCGGATTGTTCGGGTTGTCTATCCAGATGATTTTTGTCCGGTCGGTGACATTTTCGGCGAATTTGTCGAGGTCGTTCCTGTAATCCGGATGCCCGATACCGATCTTCGTGCTGTCGGTCATCTGCGACATGATCTCGTAGATCATGAACGACGGCTGCCCCATGATGGACTCGTCGCCCGGTCCGAGACACGCCTGCGCAAGCAGGTAAATAATTTCAACCGCGCCATTCCCGACCACAACCTGGTTCACTGGGACATCGTGGAGTTCAGCAAGCGCTTTTTTAAGATAGTAAACCGAGTCCTCGGGATACAGCCACAGATTGGGAATTTCCTTACGAATTGCTTCCATGGCGAGAGGCGACGGTCCAAGCGTATTTTCATTCGATGCGAGTTTAATAATTTCTGTGGTGATTCCGTATTCCCTCTGCACTTCCGCTATCGGCTTTCCCGGCACGTACGGCTTTACGTTTTTGAGATGGGGGCGGATAAAGTCGCTGATCTCGGACATTTTTACGAACCTCCGGTTTTTCCTCAGGGAATCTATATTCTAACACCGCTTACACTCCAGTTAAACCTTATTTTAGGCAAGCTAAATATCTGTAGCGATATTTTAATCGGAATATGTATACAATAGCGGTTTGGGATAAATTATTTCGAATCTGATTTATGAAGCTTGAAGATAATAAGGTATCAGATGTCTCGCTTTCGGTTTATCCGTGGCACTGGGTGGCTGCTGTCGGGGTGTTCGCGCTTGGATTTATCCTCCAGCTTCCAAACAGAGTTACCGTTGTTTACGACTGGGATAATGTCCAGTATCTTCTCGCGCTTGAGAAATTCGACCTTCTCGCCCGTCGACCTACCCTATTGAAGCGGCGATGTCAGCGGCTGTATGGATGGTGATGATTTTCTGGCTGAAATCTGCAAAGTCCGGCAATAATCACAGATACACAATTTTGCTGGCATGGATGCTCGGATTTTTATCTGGCTTCAGGCCGGGATTTTTGATATTCGCATTACCAGCGGTTGCGTGGCTCATTTACAGGAAAAACCCGGGCTCATGGCTGAATTTTGTCATTCATCTTGTCATTTCATCGCTGGTGTGGATTATCCCACTGTTGGTATTCAGTGGAGGGATAGGGAATTACCTGATTGCCATGCAGGCGGAAGCGGGCCCGTTCGCGCGTCCGATAGATATTCAAAACATTACGGCAAATCTGGATATGCTCATCGATTCTCTGCACGGAATGATGCCGCTGGTCTGGATAATTTCGGTAGTATGGTTGGCGGTGTCGGTTATCCGGGGGTTAATGAAGTACAAATCAGGGATTCCTGAATTATATTCAATTCTGATTATTCTCTGGATTATGCCGGCACTATTAATTTATCTTAAGAATATACTTCATCCGGGATACACGTTATTTTTTCTTCCCATCATAGTAATTGGAGTAATAGGCGCATGGACTACTCTATATGACTTCTTCATTCGAAGTAACATGCTTGGACGAATTTTCATACCGATTCTAATTCTCCCAACTATTATTTTCCTTCTGCAGGGATTGGAATGGGGAGGCGCGGTCAATTCATTTTTTCCCATTGTAACGATTCAGAAATCTCAAACCAGCCTATCGGAGCTTCATTCCACAATAACGGAAAATTTCACTCCTGAAAATTGCGCGTTCGTGACGTGGGAGCATTTTCGGGATGCTGGCTGGGCTATACCTGAAACCTACGTTATTTACCCACAGGCGGTGTATTCGAATTTCTACGGCAGTCCTCCCGAACGGGCAAATCTGTACATGATGCATGATCACCGCACTATCCCTCCTGCGTTCCACATGGTAAGAGACATCCCCATCCAGCCGGTCATACTCCCTGAAAATGTGGAATATGTCATCACAATGGCGAGCGAACTCGAGCATTATTCCGGCGAGGGGGAATTTAATGAAATTCAGGTGAAAGGGAATATGTATCTGTACTGGAAGAAGCTCGACGCTCCGATTGAGATCGGGATCGATGGAGATAATTGGTACTGCAGGACAAAGCAGTAATTATTTTGAAAACAAGTTGATAATCAGTCGCGCGACCGCGTACAGAATCCCTACAAACACAAGGAGCATACCAACTGCACCCAGGTGAATAATGTTCAGGAACGGCGTGACTATTATTGCTACTGCCAGTGGAGCAAGAGAAGACGGGATCCCGTATGCCGGACGAGGCATTCCCCAGATCCTCATGTATGGAGCTTCACTGAGTACGTATTCCATTTCCTTGTCGGCAGCCACTTTTATTCTTATTTCATCTATCAGTTTGCCATTTTTATAAATCGGGACTTCCACAACTTGAATGTGGCTCTCGATGTTTGATTTCCTGTCCTTGTCGGGAAAGCGTATGTTTATCATGGCGTAGGATGAGTACGGATTTATACTATCAGTTTTGACGCACGCAAAATCAGCTACTATTTTCTTTTTGTAACATTCCTCCTGCCTGCGCTCAATTACAATTTTGATGGCTTCGACAGCTTTTTTCTCTTCTTCCGCCCTTTTATCCAATGCATTGAAGTTCTTGATCACCCACAACACCCAGTCGTTCATGTGATATATGTCGGGAAACTTGCGTTTCGCCTTAAAGCGTATCTCTTCTTCGGGATAGTCCTTGATCCTGATGAAGTATTTTGACTGCTCCAGGAAATCCTTACGGTCCTGATCGGCCAGAATCGATATGAACCACTGAAGATCTTTTTCTTCCTCATAAGATCCCTCTGAATATCTATTTTCGGGAACCCACATGCCTAGAAGCCTGGAAAATGTTGGAAGATTCTGGTCTAGAACCGGAGTCGCGGATGCAGCCGGGCTTTCCGAGTCAGCCACATTAGGATTAATACCAAATGTCCAGCTATTGACCCAGTAGTCATTGGTTATCGAAATAAGTGCCCGGTGGTATTTCATCCAGGTAATCTGGTGGTGTGAACCCCGGTAATAAAAGTCTATTTCTTCCGGGATCCTGAAAAATGTATAAATTGACCACTCGTATCTTTTGAGAAATTCGTACAGCCTGTCTGTATCTTCGATCACGTTAATTTTCCAGACCGATGGCTTCAGGCGTGTGATTAAATCAGATATCTTCTCGAGCTCGGAATCGTGGTGGATGAAATTCAAAATCGCGACAGATGCCTTATTCAGTATCCCCCTGAATAGTTCCTTTTTTTTTGAATCGAAATCGCTGTCCGATCCGGTTATTTTAAAAATGGGAATCGAAGAATCATCCTGCACCACATGGCTGTTACCAAATCTTTCCCTGAACAGCGAGCCGTCTTTTTTGTAAATGTCGTCCATGTAATAATTCAGATATACAACCATCCATGTGGTTGCATGGCTGAAAAGACTACCACATTATACAAATAATGGAAGTTTGGCTTAAAGGCTAAAATATTCAGAGCCAAAGCCAATGTAGCGGATTTTGTTGAAGATCATGCCGCTGAGCAGTTTCGGGAAGAAGTCAGTCGACTTCTGGGGCATCCTCTCTCCCGCCATCGCTATATCTTTAACTTCGCTTACCAGAGTAGGGTTGATCATGAAGACAGCGTTACCCTTCGGATCGGATTCCAGTTCGTCGAATGCCCCCACTGCGTTTCTAGGATATTTCACGTTGGTCTGCATCGCGAGTTTCTCGGAGTCGATCCCGAGCAGGTTTTCCAATATTGCAGTATGCAGAATGCTGACGTCAAGATTTCGCCACTCATCCGACATATCTCCCGGCAGAAGTTTTTTCATCGCACCTGAATCTTTCAACGTTAAAAACGCGACATAACAGCCTTCAAAATAAACACCGAAACCCTTTTCGCCACGGTTCCGGGCTGTATCGAGTTTCATTTTCAGGACCTGTTCAGCGTGCGATGCGTCGGTGCAACCCGATTCAGTTTCGACGGTGAAATTTTCCGCCGCGGCTTTCAGGAATTCTTCCCTGGAAAAATTCGGGACCGAATGAACGTAGCGGTGAGTCGGAAGCACCACTAATCCGGGATCGTCCATTGAGATCAGTGTCATCAGGCAATTTTCAGGCAGCTCAGAGCCTTCGCCTTTCAATCCGATCAGGTCCATCGCGTTCATGTAATTGCGCGCGGTCTCTGTACGGTGATGTCCATCGGCTATGAACAAATCATGCGGTTGAAGAATATTCTGGATTTCCGCAATGACTGATCCATCAGTAATTGACCACATCCTGTGATGGCAATCGAAATCATCTCTTGCTACCGCTATCGGATCCTTCGCTCCTGCTGTTTTATCGAGAATTGCGTTAACCCTGTTTTCCGGGTCGGGATAAAGAATAAAAATGTGACCTGTATGTGCCGCTGTTGCCCACATGAGATTCAGTCGATCGGCTTTAGGTCCTTCAAGAGTTTTTTCGTGCGCTTTGACCTCAGTGTCCCGAAGATTCACAAGCACCGTGACTCCCTTACGGACCCTCGTAACACCATCGATCATGTATTCCTGGTAATAGGGATAAATTGCAGGATTGTTATCGCGTACTAAAATTCCATCGTTCATCCAGTCGTGAATATAATTCCTGGCACGGATATACCTGTTGTCTTTCGACGTATGCGGCTCTTCCCTGGCTTTGATAATGCGGGTGTAGTTGTTGGGATGACGCTGATAGTAATTTTCCATCAGATCATCCTTGATCTTATCGTACGGCTGGGTCACTACCGCCGATAGATCCACTACTTTGTCCGTGTTGTATCGAATTCCACGAAATGGATAAATTTTTATCATGACAATATTACTCCCGCTATGATTATAAGCGCCCTGTTTGCATTCTCAAGGTCGAGTGCGGATCGCAAGGTAACTTTACACGGTGAAAAATTCGCGAAGAACATTCACGACTTCATCCCCGACCTTGTTCTGCGCCTCGACGGTCGATGCGCCGATATGAGGCGTAAGTACGGCACGGGGATGGTCGATCAATTCCCTGAATTCAGGGGGTTCTTTTTCGAAAACATCCAGGCCGACCGAGTAGACTTTACCGCTGTTCAAAGCATCGAGAAGCGCTTTTTCATCGATCGTTCCGCCACGCGCCGCATTGGCGATAATTACTCCATCCTTCATCTTCTTGAATTGGGCTTTTGACAGGGTCGGCCCGACAGCAGGATCGAATGGAATATGCAGGGTTATGAAATCCGCCTTTTTCAGTAAAGTATTAAAGCTGACCATCCTGACCTTTCTAATCGGGCTTTTTGGGACATAGATATCGTGTGCCACAACTTTCATGTCGAATGCCATAGCCCGTTTAGCGACTTCCTGCCCGATCCGTCCAATTCCGATAATACCCAGAGTCTTACCCGCAAGTTCGACACCCTTAAGCTCCTTCTTGAGCCACTGGCCATTTTTTATGGTATGAGTTCCATACCCGATATGCCTCGCGCACGCGATAAGCAGCCCGAAGGCAAGCTCGGCTACGCTGACACTCGACGCTGCAGGAGTATTCCTGACAGCAATTCCATTAGCTTCGGCGGCAGCTACATCAATGTTGTCGACTCCCACTCCGCCACGTACGATTACTTTCAAATTTCCAGATCCGGCAGCAGCGTTAATGGCTGCTTCCCTCACCTTTGTCGCGGACCGCACAACGATGGCGTTGTACGGGGCGATCGTATCCGCAAGGCCTTCAGGAGTCTGTCCGATCTTTTCATCGACCTGGAGGTACTTTCTCATTTCTTCCAGTGGACCCGACGCCATCTGGTCGCATACCATTACTTTTATGTCAGGCATTTTTATTCTCCAATCTCACCAAATAGAAAATTGATCAGAATCCAAGAACCATGTCGATCAGGCCAAGTATGCCATAGACGTCAAACAGTGTCGCATCGCCCATGTGGGCGATCCTGAAGGTCTTCTCTTTAAGGTCGCCATACCCGTTCGAGATCGTCACCCAGTACCTGGCCAGTTGTTTATTCAGGTCTCCAACATTAATCTGCTTCTCGCGGTTGTCTATACAGGTTAGCGTGTAACTGGCGACTTCCCTGCTCTCCGCGAATAATCCGAATCCCCGGTCAATAGCCCACTGCTGGACAACCTGGGCCATTTCCCTGTGTCGGGCCCATCGATTGTCGAGCCCCTCAACATTTATAATATATTCAAGCTGGTTGTTGAGTCCAAATAAATGGGGGATTGCCGGTGTGGTCGGAGTCTGGCTCTTTTCATGGCTCTTCAGAAGCGCCACAAAATCGAAGTAATAGCCTTTTGTTTTAGATTCCTTGCTCTTTTCAATCGCCTTATCGCTTACGGCGCAGACTGTGAGTCCCGACGGAAGTGCGAAGCACTTCTGTAGTCCGGCAAGAAGTACATCCATCCCCAGCTTTTCAAATTCGATCTTCACCCCGCCCATCGCGCTGACAGCATCGATACAAACCGATACTTCGGGATATTTTTTCCACACGTCGGAAATTTTCTCGAGTTCTCCCATTACGCCTGTGGATGTCTCGTTGAACACG
>DASWIV010000226.1:0-6582 GCA_036397475.1 bacterium | reverse complement strand
CCCGTCACATGCCACCGGGGTATCGTCAAGAGTACCATCGATGGCAAAGGCTGCCCTGGCGGCAGGAGCGGACGGGTTGCTGATCGAGATTCATCCCGATCCGCCAATGGCGTATTCGGATGGTTTTCAGGCGTTGAATTTCGAGCAGTTTGGAAAACTGATGGATGAATTAATGATGATGGGGGCGTCGGTGGGGCGAAAGATATTATCCCCGCATTGAGTATAACATACTCAACTCAAATCACTTGACAATAATAATTTAATAGTGTAGATACTATTAGAACTGTATTATTACTGTATTCTTATGGCTGAACCTCCTAAAAATTTACCCGATTTCTTTGGCGATAAGATGTTTTTCTCCGACGAACTCGGTGATATGTTTGATACACACCATCCCTATGGACGGTCTCAGACTGAATTTCTCGCAGGAAGATCGTTCAGTCCGTCGGCGGATGTGTATGAATTCGATGATGGCATTGTCATTACACTCGAAGTCCCCGGCATGGCTCGTGAGGAAATAGACCTGCGTGTACAGGGTAATATGCTCGAGGTCAGGGGCTCGAGGAATTTTGTAAGAGATACACATGACGAGGAATATATAAGGCTGGAAAGAGGTTTTGGATCGTTTATTCGGACTTTTGAAATTCCCACCGGAACCGATCCGAAAACCGTCAGTGCGAATCTTGAGAATGGTGTGCTAACTGTCAAAATTGCCAGAGCAGGATCGCGCAGAAACATCCCGGTTGAGACAGGAGAATAAGTTAATGGAGAACGCGGAATTCAATCTGGAGGATACCACTCTATTTTCTGTTGAAAATTTGAGCGTGACATATGAGGGAAAGTCTTACACTATCGATCATGAATCCGTGGTCGATGCTTTTCAGAAAGCTCCGCTTGGCGATTTCGCGGGTCCGCACCAGCGATTTTACATTCGGATCGAGGACGATATGAAAAGTTCGATCAATGTATTTTCGCAGATAGTGCCGGTCGACAAGGAATTGATCGGCAATTCCGAAGCCGGAAAGATCGCCGGGTTGTTCAGAACTCTCGGATTCGAAATTCTCGACAGCAGAATTCACCACAGCAAGTAAACCACAAATAAAAATGGCTGAAAAACAGGATTATTACGAGTTATTGGGCGTTGATCGCAGCGCGACACAGAAGCAGATCAAGGACGCTTACCGTCGCCTTGCCCGCAAGCTGCACCCCGACGTGAACCCGGATTCCCAGGCTGCCGAGGAATTTAAGAAGGTCGGGGAAGCGTACGAGGTTCTTTCCAATGCCGATAAGCGTGCGCAGTACGATCGCTTCGGCCACGCGGCGTTTTCAGGAATGGGAGCTGGTCCTGGCGCCGGTGGATTCGGCGGCGGAGGAATGAGGATTGACCTTGAGGATTTGTTCGGTGGCGGCGGGGATATGGGCGGAGGATTCGGCGATATTTTCGAGCAGATGTTCGGTGCCGCGATGGGCGGTCGGCGGGGACGTCGAGGACCACGCCGTGGAGCGGACCTGCAATTTGTTATCGATCTGACACTTGAAGATGCCGCGAAGGGAATTTCAAAAAATCTCAGGTACAGGCGGCACCAGACGTGCAATACATGTAATGGATCCGGTGGATCTCCAGGTACACAGCCTGCGACCTGTAATGTCTGTAATGGCTCAGGTATGGTAGGAGAACGCAGGGGGATTATGGTATTCCAGCAGACCTGTCCGCAGTGCGGGGGTTCGGGACAATACAATCCGGTTCACTGCTCCACCTGTAAAGGCTCCGGAATTATCGACAAGGAAGAAACACTTGAAATAAAAATCCCGCCGGGAGTCGATACAAATTCGCGTGTCCGCTATGAGGGCATGGGCGAAGCCGGTCCGAACGGGGGTCCGGCGGGAGATCTGTTTGTGATCGCGCGGGTAGCTGAGCATCCGTTTTTTAAGCGAAAGGGCGATAACCTGTACTGCGATATTCCGGTATCTGTCTATGAAGCCGCGCTTGGAGAAAAGGTCCGTGTGCCGACACTGAACGGCGAGACCACCCTGACGATCCCATCGGGGGTGTCGAGCGGCGAAGAGATAACGTTGAAGAGTAAGGGAATGCCTCATTTGCGTGGATGGGGAAATGGCGACCAGGTCTGCAGGATAAAGGTAGTGACACCTGCGGGACTGACGAGGAAGCAGAGAGAATTATTCAAGGAACTGCAGGAACTTGATACCCGGGATGTGAGGGGACATTTGCGGAGCGGCAGTCGGGGATAATTAACATTAGACTTTGACGCCGGAGCGCGGGATTCCATTCACACTCTGATCAAAAAAAAATGCGTGATGGTCCGCCGCGGCGGACGCTCTCCGGCGTTTAGGCAATTCCCCTCATCCCCTGCCTTGTGGTAACATACTCCGCCGGAGGAATTGATGAAGATTTTGATTGAACTCTATGACCACCGCTATGATGTGTGGAATTACCCCGATTGGGCGCTTGGCGAGACCAAGGCGCTAGCCTACGACCATGAAGTTATATCCGTGGTCAGCGACGAGCAGCTCCTTGAGCATCTTCCCACCACCGAGGTTTATTTCGGATGGCACATCCCGGAGGAACGATTCCATCTTTGCGAAAATCTGAAATGGCTGCACTCGGCGTCGGCTGATCCGTCGGACCAACTCTACGATAAATTCATAGAAAGTAAGATCAAGCTATCGATTTCACGCGCGACACGCGCGTCGTCGATGGCGGAACATGTCCTGGGTATGATGCTTTACTTCGCGCGTGGATTTCATATCTGCATTCGCGCCCAGATGCGAGCCCACTACGCCAAGGGAGGGGCCTGGGATCATTTCCCATTTTTCAGGGAACTCAACGATTCGACACTTGGAATTATCGGGCTTGGACGCATCGGTAAGGAACTCGCGTGGCGCGGAAAGTCACTTGGCATGAAGGTCATTGCCACCACCCAGAGGGACCCGTCGGACAGGCCGGAGTTTGTCGATGAGCTGTACGGACCCGAGGGTCTTCCGCTTTTACTCGATGACAGTGATTTCCTGGTCTGCTGTATCCCTGAAACCGGAGATAAGGAATATATAATCGGCTACGAAGAATTCAAGCAGATGAAAAAAACGGCGTATTTCTTTAATGTCGGGCGCGGGTCGGCGGTGAATGAGGATGAGCTTGTTGAAGCGCTGATGGACAAACTTATAGCCGGAGCCGGGCTCGACAGCTTCGAGCACGAACCTCTCCCGGGCGAAAGTTACCTGTGGAGAATGGAAGGAACACTCATTACACCTGGAATATCAGGAATTGGTCCCCATTTCTGGAAGCGTACACATGATCTTTTCCTTGATAATCTCCGGAGGTACCTGTCTGATGAGCCTCTGGAGGATGTGGTGGACAAGATTTCATGGCGCATTGCAATCGACGAGGGCCTACTCAAAAAGCACCAGCAGGAGCTCGAAAAAGAGACAGGGGAAGAGTTCGATTGAGCATAATGTCTGTAAGGCGCATGAAATGGGACTTTTTGGTGAAAAAATGCGATATGTAAATAGTTGCGTTTTGATACCTCCGAAAATCACTATTGTTGCATTTTGCAACACCCCGAATTTGGCAAGTGCTTATTATTGGATATTTCACGCTATAATATGAAATTACTGGACTCCATCGCCAACCCATTTTCAAATAAACTGGATAATTATGGGACATAATTCCTCCTTTGGAATAATAATTGAGATATTACGAGTTGCTATCGACGAGTTTTATCAGTGCGATAACTGTCCAATTGATCATCGGCCTATATCTCCTACGTCCGTTCCGGCTGCGGTAACTTCCCCCCCTCCGCAGCCGGTTATTTAAGAAATAAGAGAATGAAATAAATACAATCCTCCAAGTCCCTATTCCCTTCCCGTGATGTGCCCACCCAATGAGGTGGGCTTCACGATTTAGTGGTTTGTTCACCGGCCGAGGATTGATTAAAATGACTCATGTGTTCTTACCTTATTCACCAGACATCCTCCCTGACCTTGTCGCGGTACATTCAAGCTACGCATCGCATATTAACCAGCACCCGACCTTTCCAGTAAGCCACTGGGAATCCATTTTCCTCAAATCTGAAGTAGATCCTCGAAGAGATATATTTATTTCCGCAGAAAATAAATCGGTCACTGGCTTCTCATGGATTTATTCCAGGGAGAATTCCAACAGGGTAATTCTCAGAGGGCCGTATATTGACCCCATAAATGAAAATGTGAAGGCATTACTTGAAGCTCATCTGGATGCTGTTTTTTCAAGGGTCAAACGGATGCCGCTCGATTTTCTCCAGATGCGATCGTTCCTTCCGGACTGGGATGCTGTGTACGAAAAAAAAGGATTGGAATACAGGGGATCGTACGCCAGGATGAAATTATTTCCCCTGAAGGGGGATCTGGCCAGGGCAGAAATTCCAGGCGGTGGAAAAATCCGGAAATGGAAAAACGACCAGGATCTCACATTGATACACAAGATGTTCGTCTCAATATTCAAAGAACACTGGGATTTTGAGACGCCGTCGATGGACGACTGGCGCTCGGTTCTCAAGTCGGGTAATTTCAATGACGACCTCGTTCTGATCGCGGAGCAGAATGGCGATTCGGTCGGTTATTCCTTTGGAGATATTCTGGGGAGTTCGATTGAGGATAAATTTCCTTCGGGTTATCTGATATCGATTGGCGTACTGAAATCCGCCCGACGACTTGGATGGGGCAGGGCGATCCTGTCGAGATGGCTGACCGAGGTATACGGCGCGAAAATCAAATCGGTCGAGCTCGATGTGGATACGTCGAATGAATCGGCGATAAGGCTGTATGAAAGTTACGGATTCAAGACCATACGTACAGAAAAAGTGTGGAGCAGGTCATTGGACCGTGTATAAGCGGGGGTGAAGTTCATGTATAATAACCCACCGCATCAAAAATGTTAGGAGTTAACACTGATGAAATTTTTTATGGATACAGCGAATGTTGAAGAGATCAGAACGGCGATGGGATGGGGCGTGCTTGATGGTGTCACGACAAACCCAAGCCTTATCGCGAAAGAAAAACGAGACTATAAAGAAACAGTAAAGGAAATCTGCGATATCTGCCCGGGTCCGGTATCGGCGGAAGTCATCGCGACCGACTACGATGGCATAATGAAAGAGGGCAGGGAATGGGCCAAGGTCGCACAGAATGTGGTAGTGAAATGTCCTCTCATCCCCGATGGGATCCGCGCGACAAAATCGCTCCGGGAAGAAGGCATCAAGGTCAACGTCACTTTGTGCTTCAGCGTGACGCAGGCGGTTATCGCGGCGAAAGCCGGAGCGACTTACATCAGCCCGTTTGTTGGCCGTGTCGATGATATAGGAGGCGACGGGATGCAGCTGATCGAGGAGATCGTAACCGCGTACGGGAACTACGGGTACGAGACAGAAGTTCTTGTCGCGAGTGTACGTCACCAGCAGCATGTGGTTCAGTCACTGATGCTGGGTGCGGATGTCGCCACGATTCCTTTCAATGTTCTTAAACAGATGTTCAAGCATCCATTGACAGATATCGGCCTCGAGAGGTTCCTCGCGGATTACAAGGCCGCGCTGGGTTGAAAATGGTAATAGTGTGCCAACGCAAAGAAAAATTAGTAAAATTTTTGCAGGACATTGAAAGCGACGATTATAGTTCAGGTCTTAAGGTGTGATATTTATTCAAACGCTGTATAATCGATCCATCTACCTGTTGAAGGAAGCTATATTCATTGGGTCATCCGATAAAGAATCCGCTCGATGTTTCCGCAAATAATGTCCCCAGATTTACAATGATCCGGGAGCTTGGAGTTCTTCCCAGGGATTCAACCATGCCTTTCGGCTACCGGGTCGAGCCATGGTATCCGCCGATGCTGCCGGCGTACGCCGCGGTCATGGCAGCTTCATTCGCGAATACCCCGGAAGAAGTTAATTTTCCCGACCTGGGGTCGAAATTCGGATGTTCGGACATCCTTCAGAAGATCGCGGATATGCCAACCTTTTTGTCGGGAGCATCGTGGCTGGTACTGTTCAACAAGGAACCGGCAGCGATTGTGATATCGTCGAGGATCGTTGGCGCAAAACAGGGAGAAGTGTTATTGCTCGCTGTAACGCCAAGGCACCGTGGGGTGGAAGTAGGCAAGAATCTGCTGATAAAAGCGCTATGGGCTTTCAAGGATCATCACATGACCCACGCGGTTGTTAAGGTGAGCCAGTCCAACAGGCGGTACACGCGTTTTTTGCGTCGTGCCGGATTCCACATGCAACAGGCGGGGAAATAATCCGGGCAAAAAAATGGCGGCGTGAAAGCCGCGCAAGTAAAATTTTCATGCTTCTGAAAAATTAATTTTCCTGTGCGCAATTCGGTTCGAGGAAATTGCAGAATTCGTCATCGTCCGGATTGTAACAATCCTCGGGATCGAATGCCCCGCATTGTATGCAGGGTCGGTCAGCGGGTGGGGTCACGTCAACCAACGCTTTCGCGAATTCAAACAACTGGTCACTGAATTTGCCTGCCTTTTCGGCACCGAGGCGCTCAAGTACGAGGTTAATCTGCTCTGATTTGTAAACGTCG
>DASWIV010000225.1:0-5990 GCA_036397475.1 bacterium | reverse complement strand
CAGTTATATAGTGAATAACCACCCGTATGGGTTGGCATAACCGCTATATCTCTTGGAGTTCCCAGGAAATTCGTAACCGTGGTCAGGCTCTCATTGAAATCACCGGACGAATCCTGAGATACCACACTGAAACATTCGAGTGCTGGCGGGCTGGATTCTAAATACCAGGTTATCAGGTCTGTCGATCCAAACACCTCTACAGGGTCGCTATCGACTGCGAAGCGAGAGACCGTTGTAATGTCCACAAGCCCAGGACCGCTCCCTTTCGGTACAGTCGAGCCTGAGATGTAATCTATATCGCCGGTAAATGGATTTCCACTCCACTCATGCTGATAGACCCCCAGAATGACGGTGATCTCCTCATTAGGAGGCGTGTCCTCTGCCGGATCGTCGACATGGATCCAGTACACCTTCGCTGTATTCGACGATGCTGACCAGTTAGCTGCAATATCTATCACCTGAAAATATCCTTCCAGGATGTCCGGAAGAGCTACCTGCGCAGGTATCTGCCCATTGCAAGTCCAGTCATTTGTGTAAAACGATACATAGTCGCGTTTTAATCCGCCATATGGCGTCGGCGATGGTGCCGCGCTGGCAGAAGTGATCACAAAATGCCCGGTCTGGGCCAGGTCAAATCTACCGACCGTTTTCGGCGGACCATAAATATCCTGAACTGAAAATCCGAATGTCCCGGACAGTTTCGTCTTGCATTCGGGAGGCCCCGAATAATTCAGCGGGTAACATTTCATCTCGTACTCGTCACCCATGAAATACACGCCGGCTTCCGGACCCGATCCGATGACCGATATATCCGCGGTATCCGTAAATGGATCTTCAGGAAGTGTCGCTACATTTTCAACTTCCCAGATCAATGGCGGAACAAACGAAATGTCCACCTTTTTATGCAGGTATGATGTTATTTGTGCGGCAGGAGGTCCATAGAACAGGTTCATGCCCTTCTGATCGTAATATTCCGCTGTCTCAACCCTGATCAGGCAATCTAATTTTCCTGTTTGAGCAAGAGTTGTTGGCTCAATCTCAACCTGGTAGGTAGAAAAAGCCGCGCCGCCTTCGGTCGGACCGCTTCCGGGCACAACCAGCGCTTCAACTATCTGGTCAGTAACTTTATCAAGCTCTACAGCGACCTTGGTAACCGACATTGGCCGCCAGGTATAGACGTTTATGTCCATTTTCAGGCTGCCGCCATTGCCGATGCCTTCCAGCCACCATAATGTATTTTCTGTTTCCAGGACCGTTATTGCGTATCCTTCCACAGCATTTGCTGCCAGTGGGAAATCTTCGGGAACCTCTGGATCCTGAAATGTAAACGGTGCCGCCCACGAGGCGTCGATCGCGTACTGGAATGTGAGGAATTTCTGGTTGCCGAAGCTTATCTGGTAATTGCGACGGTTGGACGATCCCGCCAGGAAAGCGCCACGCAGATTTCCCGGAATGGTGTCGATCTGGCTCTGTGGTCCAAGCCCGTCGGCAAATAATTTGTAGCCATTTATCGTGGAGGTGAACAAACCGGCTCCTCCGGGTTTGCCAAGCAATCCCGCCTTAAAACCGAATATTCCACCGCCCTGGAACTCGAGTGGATTCCACCATCGAGTCATTCCATCGGCGTTAACCAGTTGGACTCCATCGTCTGGCGGGAAAATCAGCGATTGGTCGTCGAACGGAAAATTTCCGCCCGGGGCTATCAGTATTCCCCTTACATCAAAGCCGGTATACTGATCGAGTCCGGGGAATGGATGATTCAAAATTACATCCACCGCAACGTAATTATCATTCAGGTTGATCTCGAGTGTGCTGTTGTCGATCGATAACCCGCTCAATGCGGGAGGCTCGAGAAATGAGATCGCGTTCAGGTGGAAGCTTGCTTCCCTTATCGGAACTACTTCGACATTGCCCGTCTCAATATCTATTGAAACATCGTAATATCCCCACAGCATCCTCGATAAACCGTCACCCGGGCTGCTGTCCACAGCCGAAATTTGGGGAATCGATTCCCCACCGGCATCCAGGGCTGTCGGTGATCCGCCGGAGCATCCCGTAGCGATAAATACAGCCATCAGGATGAAAAATATGGGATAACTTGAAAATTGCACTCTGTTCATTAGTGCAATACCTCCTCGCTGGTGTCCGTTTTGTTTGTCATTATACAGTATCTATACCTATATAGATACTGAAAAATCAGCAATCCATAAGCCTCGTTGGCACCTGGATATAATTATCGGCACTCCTCGCCAACCTGTAATTTATAATCGTCACCATGATACAGCGAATTATTATATTATGCAAACTTATATTATTACTTAATCGCGCTTAAATTTAGACTTGATTATATAACCTGAAAATTTTTATCCTGCATGCCTTACGTATGTCACGCCAGACGCGGCTTACAAGTGAACGGTATTTTATCCAGCCGGATTTACCTCAATTTTCAACATTTTCCCCCTTGACGAAGAATCGCTTCCAGTGTAAACAGTTATTAGTTGAAAGAATTTGCCGGGTTGGCTTGGAAAGGCAAATACATGGTTCGAGGAGCAAAATGAGAGGACGTAAACCTGATGCCGTCCTCATCGGTTCTGATGGGTTTACCTGGAGAAGGCTTGCAAACTCCAGCGGTATTCCGGAAAAAATCAAAAAGGATATCGTCCCGATAATCGCTGAACAGGATGAAGCACCCGATAACGCGACATGGAGCATCCCCGCGACTTATCCTTCCGATCCCCCGGAATCCCCGGGAACATCTCGACAGGTTGGAACAAAAGAAAAATCCGACCGTTCACAACCCAGGTAAAATCGTCGATTCCCTTGAGGTAAATTAAGCGGCCAGTCTGATTAAAACTGGCAATCCTGTATTAAATCGCTTTTAATTTCTGCCGGATCAGAAGTCCGGGCAAGGCATCATTCCGGCAACATTACATGATTATCTTTACCTGCCGTTTGCTCACATTAACTTCAATTAATTATCCCTGCCTGACTCCACCCGACATTATATAAATGGCTGACGATGCTAGCGAATATCTTGGGCTTCGGCTTAAGGGCCGTTACCTGATCGAAGAGCATATCGGATCGGGCTTGAGCGCGCACGCGTTCAGGGCCTACGATACTCTTCTCCAGGGACGCGTCGTCGTCAAGATCATCAAGAGCACTATCGCTGGCATTCCTATCGACCTTGGCGAAGAATGGAAAAAAGAAAGCCACAAGGCCATGCAGGTGCGTGGACATCCGCACATTGCCAGCATCCTAGACCTTGGCGAAGAAACAATTGAAGTCGACGGATCCCAGGAAACCACTCATTTTATAGTTACGGAATTTATTGAAGGCTCCACGCTTAGAACTGTGGAGAACAGTAACGCGCGGCTGGAGCCGATGGCGCTGCTTACAATAGCTCAGCAGCTCTTATCCACGCTCGACTTCCTCCAGGCAAGGAAGCTTTCCCACGACGATCTTCATTCCGGAAACATCATGGTCTCCCAGCTTGGGGGAGAGCGGCCGTTCATCAAGATCATCGACTTCGGCATGGCTTCAAATACCCTTATCCCACGCGAAAAGCAGAAAGATGTGCATTTCGCCCTCGGACAACTGGAAGCTCTCTGCCAGAAAACTCTTGGAGAAAAACTCGATCCGGGTTCCAGGACAATTATTGAATCCCTCTACGCTCTTCTGAAAAAAGGGCAGAACTTTATCCCTATCGGCAGGATGAGACTGGTCGACATCATAGACGAAATCGACCTGCTGATTCAGAATTTCCAGGCTAAAAGCAACCAGTTCGCGGCTCAGACTTCAGAAGATTCGGGACAACAGAGCCGGGTGCAGGTCGACAGGCGCACGCGATTTATCGGCAGGCGCTCCGATGTCGAGCGGCTGTACGATAACACCATGGGAAGCTTCCTCTCCAAACGCGGTGAGCTAACCATGGTGTGTGGCGAAGCCGGCATTGGAAAAACCAGGATCGTGGATGAGGTCGTGCGAAAATTATCTACCGAACAGACACGTCACCTCTTCCTCTACCGGAAATGTACATCCGCGGTTACCTCCCTGCCCTTTGCTTCAATTTTCGACGCGATAATCGGATTCCTCGACGAAATCCCCGGCGCTACTGACCAGCAACGCCTTGAAGTGGTTCTTGGTAATGATGTCGGCCTCGTAAGGCCCCTCGCGAGATTAATTGACGAGCACCGGATTTCCAGGTCAAAAGGTTATTCATCCGGGTCCGAGACCACCGATGCCACCAGCATCCCTTTCCTGCTTGTGACATTCCTCGTAAAAGCCGCACTCACATCTCCTGTCCTGCTGTTTCTGGACGATCTCCATCTCGCTGACGACTCCACTATCGATTTTCTGGGCTTCCTGCTTAAGAGAATCAAGGATTCACCCATTGTAATTTTCTCCACTCACCGTCCCGAGGATTTAAACTCAACTTCTTCTGTCGGTGATCATTCTCTCTCTAAGTTACTTACTGAAATAAATGACAACAACAGCGCTCGTATACTTGAATTGCCGGGAATCAACCGGGAGGAATTCGACGAGATCCTTGCGAATCTTTATACCTTCGTGAATCCCGCTCATTTCTCGGTTCTGTCGGACGCTATCCGAAAAATGGCTGGCGGAAATCCTTTCTTTCTCTTCGAGATTACCAGCCTGATGGAAGATGAAGGATATATCCAGAAGAAAACCGATAATCAGTGGGTCTTTAACGGTGACATTGAAGACTTCGCAGTACCGGAGTCAATTCACAGTCTCATGGACAGGCGCGTGAACAGGCTGAGCGCCAACGAGATCCTGCTTCTCCGTACCGCTGCGATCCAGGGCGAAAGCTGGGATTTGAACATTATCAGGGAAATGTTCACTCCCCCTGGTGACGATATCCTTGATATATTGAATAACCTCATCAAGAAGCATAACGTTATCCAGCCACGCGAAGAAGGCAGGTACGTGTTCAGCCATCACCAGATTCACAGGGCGATCCTCGGAGGGATGCTTCCTGAAGATGTCGAGCGCGGACATCGTGAGGTCTCACGATTATTGATGAAGATGGCCCAGGACAATAACAGCCATCTTCCACATCATCTGATCGCTTACCATCTGGCAAAGGCCGGCGAATCGAAAACCGCCGCCAGTCATTACCTGGAAGCCGGAAAAAGGGCGCTTCATGCCCAGCAGTTCCAGATGGCTGTCGATCACCTCACTAATGCGGAAGTCCTCTATCCGGCTCCTGAAAATACCGACCAGCTTGCGATCGACATCACCATCAATCTCCTCGACTCGGTCAAGCCCCTGGCAGATAAATCTGTCCACGAAAATGCGGTTTCGGTACTGCAGTCCCTCGCTGAAGCCCTCGATGATGCGGAACTCAAATTAAGGGCACTTCTCGAAAAATGCGTCTACCTTAGAACTGTCAGCGAACATAACCGGTCTCTCGAACTCGCCGAGGAACTTGTCAAAATAGCGCGCGAAGAGGATAACTCTGAAATTGAGGCTGCCGCGCTCAAGGAAGCCGGAACCACGAGCTACCTGATGGGCAAAATGGAAGCGGCCGAAGAATATTTTCACCAGGCTGCCGGAATTCTTGCGTCCACTGTCGACCGCTCACAGCTTGCCCGGGTTTACAACAACCTTGGACTCGTCTGCAGGAATACGGGACGCCAGGAAGAGATGGTCCGTTACTTCAGGCGGGCACTTGATATTTTCCGCGAAGTCGGCGACTCGATTGGGGAGAGGTTCCCCCTGGGAAATCTCGGGATCGTATATTTTGAGCGCGGTGAATTCGAAAGAGCATACGAGTGTTTTTCCGCGCTGAGACAGTCCTTGCGTGATCGCGCGGATTTAATGATTGAAGGCAAGGTCGATTTCTCTATCGGCGAGATTTATCTAGAAGTCGGTTTGTTCGATGAAGCCCGCGAATCGTGTGAAAGAGCTCTTGAGACATTCCTGACTATCGGAAACAGGCAGGGCGAAAGCGAAGTGCTCGGAACCCT
>DASWIV010000224.1:0-7824 GCA_036397475.1 bacterium | reverse complement strand
TATGTCCCTCGACACTGCAGGTCGCTTCGCCAAGTTCATGGAAATTCCTCGGCTTCCTGCTGTGATCGAGAATAACCTGCTGGTACAGCTCCCTGAGGTCAGACATCCTTGCCGAAAATCTCCTTGACCTTGTAAATTGCCTTTACCAGAATGTCGACCTCGTCACGTGTATTGTAAAACGCAAACGACGCTCTCGCGGTAGCCGGGACATTGAATCTCTTCATTACCGGCTGTGCGCAGTGATGTCCCGCCCTTATAGCGACACCTTCCTGGTCAAGGATGGTCCCGATATCGTGGGGATGAATGTCGTCAACCAGGAACGATATCGCTCCTGTACGATGTCTCGGATTTCCGATCAAACGCAGT
The DNA here is from genome assembly GCA_036397475.1 of bacterium. Taxonomy (GTDB): domain Bacteria; phylum JAJVIF01; class JAJVIF01; order JAPKYR01; family JAPKYR01; genus DASWIV01. Next base: position 7,458 of record DASWIV010000224.1, on the reverse strand, counting down.
CCCGGAATTGTTTTCAGGGAGTCCAGGGCGTACCTGATCAGTCCCTGTTCGTACTGCTCGACCGATCGAAGGCTGTGCTTGCAGAAATACTCGACTCCCTCACCCATACCGATAACACCCGCGATATTGGGCGTACCAGCTTCAAATTTATACGGGATCACGTTATACAGTGTTTTTTCAAATGATACCGACCGGATCATGTCCCCGCCGCCACGGTACGGCGGCATATTGTTCAATAATTTTGCCTTGCCGTAGAGGACTCCAACGCCGGTAGGTCCAAACATTTTATGGCCGGACCACGCGTAGAAATCGACATCCAGTCCTCTCATGTCGATAGGCAGGTGCGGGATTCCCTGGGCGCCGTCAATAAGTACCGGGATATCCCACCTGTGTGCCATCTCGATGATTGCTTTTATGGGATTGATTGTCCCGAGTGCGTTCGATACATGCGCGACAGCTACGATCTTTACTTTTTCATTGAGTAATTTTTCGAATTCATCAAGGATAATGTCTCCATTATCGTCGATCGGGGCGACCTTAAGCGTTGCGCCTTTTTCCTCGCACAGCATCTGCCACGGGACAATATTCGAGTGATGCTCCATCTCGGTGATGAGAACCTCGTCACCTTCACCGACATGCTGTCGTCCATATGTCTGTGCAACCAGATTTATTCCATCTGTCGTGCCGCTTGTAAAAATCAATTCCCGCGCCTCGGCAGCGTTCATGAAGCATTGCAGTTTCGCGCGGATCGATTCATAAGCCTGTGTGGCACGCGACGATAACTCGTGCACGCCGCGATGAATATTGGAATTGTCTCTCGCGTAAAAATTTGTGGTGACATCGATTACGATCTGTGGCTTCATCGACGTTGCCGCGTTATCTAAATATACAAGCGGCTTGCCGTTCACATCCTGGTGAAGGGCAGGGAAGTCCTTCCGGATCTTTTCGGTGTCAAACACCTGTACCGGATTCGGTTCTTCCTTAGTCGCTTCACGTGTAATACTGTGAGCTTCCATTATCAGCTATCCCCCGGGGCTGGTGCTTCATCGGGAAGCCAGCCGTGGATTAATTTTTCCAGCCGTTCTTTCAATGAATTAACAGTAGTCTGTTCAATAACATCGCTCGCGAACGCGTATGACAGTATGGACCTGGCGCTATGTTCATTCAGCCCTCTCGAACGGAGATAAAACATCTGCTCTTCGTCAAGCTGTCCGACAGTCGCGCCATGGGTGCACTTCACGTCATCCGCGTATATTAATAGTGTCGGCTTCGAATTGACAGTCGCCTTATCGCTGAACAATAAATTTTTATTCGACTGGACCGCGTCGGTCTTCTGCGCGTCGCGCTTAACCTCGATTCTACCATCGAAAACTCCCGATGATTTATCGTCCAGAATGCCTTTGTACAACTGCCAGCTTCGGCAATTCGGGACCGCGTGGATTACCCTGGTCTGATTATCTACATGCTGCTCTCCGTTGATAAGATAGAGGCCGTTCAATGTTGCTTCCGAATTTTCACCATTTAGAATTGTCTTGACTTCATTCCTGACCAATTTTCCGCCGAACGTGATGTACTGCGATTTTGTCGCAGAATCCCTGTCCTGTTCAATAAATGTCTTGCCTATGTGCAGCGCGTCGACGCCTTCTTCCTGAATTTTGTATATATTGAATCTGGAATTTTTACCGACAAAAATTTCGTTCAAAGAATTAGTTACGTACTCACCGTCGCCTGTTGAGACGTACGAGTCCACCACGGTTACATTGCAGTGGTTTCCGATGGTTATGACGTTACGGGAATAACCTATCGATGGAGTGTCGTTTCTCACGGAGACATTCAGAATATGGATCGGAGTCTCCGACTCTCTCTTATCCGCTATCTGGACAAACACACCATCCTTTATAAACGCCGTGTTCAACGCTGTAAATGCATCGTTATCATCGTTGGCAAGTGTACCAATCCTGTTTAGCAGTTCCTTGTTGCCATCATTGATCGCTTCCGACAGGTTCGTGACCGTAATTCCACTGGAACCTTCTACGTTTGATAACCCGGTTGAATAATGGCCGTTGATTAAAACGATGCGTGAATTTTCGGCTTCCGGAATTAAGAATTCGGAAATATCTTCCAGGGATACGTCACCAGGATTTGTTAAAGCGGATGGGATAAAGTCGATCGAAGTAATCGGCTTCACATTGGTGTACTTCCACGACTCGACTTTTCTTGTGGGGAATCCGATTTTTTCAAATCTGGCGATGCCTTCACGTCGTAGTGCGTAAAGGGGAGTAGATGCGCTTCCGTTCAAAAGCTTCTCGTATTGTGAAAACTTCTCAATATAACTTTCAACTGTTCCAATACTCTGTGTCATTAACTTATCCCCCTGTTCACGATCCCGACGCCGCTCCGGCGCTTTCAGAAACCCATGAATAACCCTTTTCCTCGAGTTCGAACGCTAGCTCTTTGCCGCCGGACTTCGCAATTTTTCCAGCCTGAAGTACATGTACATAATTCGGGACTATGTAATTCAACAGACGCTGGTAGTGAGTGACAACAATAACCGCCCGGTCCTTGCTCATCAGTGTATTTACGCCATTGGCGACAACTTTCAGCGCGTCTATATCGAGCCCGCTGTCGGTCTCGTCCAGGATCGCGAGTTTAGGTTCGAGTGTAAGCATCTGGAAAATTTCATTCCGCTTCTTCTCTCCACCTGAAAACCCCGCGTTAACCGGACGATCGAGCAGCTTTTCATTCAGTCCTACTAGCTTCATTTTTTCCTGGATCAAATCCTGGAACTCCATTGCATCCAGTTCTTCTTCACCACGGGCTGTGCGTAGCGCGTTCAAACTCGCTTTAAGAAAATACGAATTCGCGACTCCCGGAAGTTCAACCGGATACTGGAACGCTAGGAAAATTCCCGCATGCGCTCTTTCTTCCGGCTCCATCTCGAGTATGCTCTGGCCCTCGTAAATTATCTCGCCTTCGGTGATTACAAATTCTTCCTTGCCAGCGAGTACATTCGCGAGCGTACTCTTCCCGGAACCGTTCGGTCCCATGATCGCGTGGATCTCTCCCGCTTTCACTTCGAGATCGATTCCATTCAGAATCTTCTTATCTTCGACAGTTACATGTAAATTACTGATCTTTAACATTGCTGTGCATTTCTCCATTGTCTTAACTTATTTACCCGACACTGCCTTCCAGGCTGATCGCCAGCAGGCCCGCGGCTTCGACCGCGAACTCCATCGGCAATACATCGAATACATCCTTACAGAAGCCATTCACCAGCATGTGAATGGCGTCCTCCTCTGAAAGGCCTCTCTGGCGAATATAAAACATCTGGTCTTCGCCGATTTTCGACGTGGTCGCTTCATGCTCGACACGCGCCGATTTATTCTTTATCTCGAGATAAGGAAAAGTATGCGCACCGCATTTATCACCCATCAGCATCGAGTCACACTGTGAGTAATTGCGGGCGCCATCCGCTTTTTCCATAATCCTTACCAGTCCGCGATACGAATTATCGCTGTAACCGGCTGAAATTCCCTTGGAAATGATCGTGCTGCGGGTATTTTTCCCGATGTGGATCATCTTGGTTCCGGTGTCCGCCTGCTGGTGGTTATTTGTCACCGCAACCGAGTAAAATTCTCCGACAGAATTATCGCCCTGCAGAATGCAGCTCGGATACTTCCACGTGATCGCGGAACCCGTCTCTACCTGTGTCCACGATATCTTCGCATTCTCCATGCATTTACCGCGCTTCGTGACGAAATTGTAAATTCCGCCTTTGCCGTCTTTATCGCCCGGGTACCAGTTCTGGACGGTCGAGTACTTGATCTCTGCGTTATCCAGTGCCACCAGCTCAACTACCGCGGCATGAAGCTGATTCTTATCCCTCATGGGAGCCGTACAGCCTTCGAGGTAACTCACATGGGACCCTTTGTCTGCAACGATCAATGTTCGCTCAAACTGGCCGGTGTTTGCAGCGTTAATTCTGAAATAAGTACTGAGTTCCATGGGACATTTAACGCCTTCAGGAACATAAACGAACGATCCGTCTGTAAAAACAGCTGAATTCAAAGTCGCGAAGAAATTGTCAGTGTAGGGGACAACCGTTCCGAGGTACTTTCGGACCAGTTCCGGGTGTTCCTGGATCGCTTCGGTAATCGATCCGAAAAATACTCCCGCTTCCGCAAGCTTTGCCTTGAAAGTGGTCGCGACCGAAACGCTGTCAAAAACGGCGTCCACCGCGACCCCCGTCAATTTTTTCTGCTCGCTTATCGGGATCCCGAGTTTTTCGAATGTCGCGAGAAGTTCAGGATCGACTTCATCCAGGTTCTTGGGACCTTCCTTCTTCTTCGGGGCGGAGTAATAACATATCTCCTGGTAATCCACCGGCGGGTAATGGACATTCGGCCAGTGAGGCTCTTCCATTTTCTGCCAGTGCCTGAAAGCCTTCAGTCGCCACTCGAGCATGAATTCCGGTTCATTTTTCTTTGCGGAAATGAACCGGATTATGTCCTCGTTGAGCCCGGGAGGAGCGCTGTCCGCCTCGATATCGGAAACGAACCCGTACTTGTATTCCTGTTGCGTTACAGCTTCTATTGGATCATTCGGTACTGCCATTATCACACCTTCAGTAAATCTCAAAAAATTGTCAGCTTAAACCGTTACAACACCCATGAACTGGTCGATCTTATACTGCGGTACGGCCGGATCTATCTTCCTTGACCACAGGTCGATTCCGCCGTCCATACTGTGTACGCTCGTGAATCCCTGCTCGATAAAATAACTCGCAGCTTCCATGCTCCTGTTTCCGGTATGGCAGAAGAATACGATCTTTTCGTCCTTGCTCCAATCGGTAACCATTTCCTTGACAAGTTCCCTTGTCAGAAGCTGCGAACCTTCAATGTTTGCCGCCGACCATTCCTCGGTTTCACGTACATCGATCAGGTGGAAATTTTCGTTGCTCTGCATAAGCTTGTTGACTTCCTCTACCGAGATCGTCATCTGCCTCTGAATATCGTCGGCATCCTTGATCTTGGTGATTACTCCATCAACATCGGTAATCTTGCGGGAGAGAAGAACGGCTTCCAGCGTGTCGCTAACGTCGAATCCGCACTTCGAACATCCGCCTATGTGATACTCCTTGTGCAGTGTTCTCTGTGCACTTGGATAGCAGTCAAGAACTTCCTGCATGCTGCTCTGTCCGCTGATACATTTGGTCATTTTTCGTTTATCCTCCATAAGGATTTGTATTTGGTTTTTTTTAATTTCAAAATCTGTCAACCTATACGAAAAAGCAGTAATTGTCACAAAAAAAATTCTATCTGAGTTTATTCAGGATCCGATCTGCAGTTGGAGACGGTCTCCACCTTGAGCGATTCGTCATCGATATAATTCCTTACCCATGATTCTATATGTGACCTGGGCTGGACAAGATCACTCAGCTTGCAGTTCGAGAGTACCCGGTCCAGAAGCAAATCCAGGCCCTGGAGCAGCGATTTAACGGTGCAGTCAGACGAATGTACACAGATCCTCATATTGCCTGAGAATCTTTTGCAATATGCCTCATCGTGAAGTCTGCCTCCGAGAGCATCAAGCACTTCCCCGATGTTTATCATGGTGGCAGGCTTGGCGAGCAAATACCCGCCATTCTGCCCTCTAGTGCTTTCAACATAGCCAGCCTTACGTAAAATCCTCATAAGTTTGGCAACATAGGCAGGCGTCAGCGCTTCCATTTCAGCAAGCTCATTAATGGTCACGGAGCCGTTGTTTCCGTTCCGTGCCATCTGCAACATGCATCGCAGCCCGTATTCTTCTGGTGCACTGAATCGCATTTATTTGTACTCTTTCAGGAAAAATTACCTTGGTACACCTGGAATTTACTCAATATGTACAAAAAAGTCAAGTATTAAACCGGGAAAATGTAAATTTTTGTCAAGATTCACCTGCAGGCCTGATTGTATCCCCCGATAAACATTCAACCCAATTAATAATGTTCACCTCAAATCGTGTGATTTTATTATTGGAGCAAAAGTGTAGCCTGACCCGCTTATGAAAGCCGAGTACATAAATCCTTTTATTGAAAGTGTAACCGAGGTATTTGCGGAAACCCTGGAAGTCGAGCTCGAGCGAGGGAAGATCGGGATAGTACATAATTTTCCTGCCAGCACCGACCTTGTCACATTGATAAGTGTCAATGGAGAGCAGGCTGGGATTGTGGCGATTTCCCTTCCGGTTTCGACCGCTCTTAACATAGTTGGAAAACTTACCAGGCAGGAATTAAGGATTGTCGACGAGGCTGTCACTGACAGGATCGACGAGTTCACAACACTTGTAGCACTCAACGCACGGGAAAAATTCAGCTCAATGAACGGCGGGACGGTCAGTATTGGAAGTAAGGCACTCCTGCGGGGAAATTTTTACAAGGGGAAAGAAATCCAGGGGACGTGGCTTGAAGTCACCTTTGAAAGCAATCTGGGTCCGATCTATCTACGGGCGGTTATCGAATCCGCTTAAAATATCTCCAGCCCTATAATAGTCATATCATCTGTAGAGATATTATTGTTGTGCCACAATTGAACTTCTTCGGTGAGTTTTGCGATCCCTGTCGATATATCTGTCTTATGGTGCCTGAGGAGAATGTCGGCGGTACGTTTTTCGCTGAACCTGACACCACGTGGATTAACCGATTCATAATATCCGTCCGTTACCAGATATAACCTGTCGCCCCGGCTTACGCATATTTCGTATTCCTTGTAATCATAGTCGGGAATTATTCCGATAGGTATTCCACCATCGTCGGGAATTTCCATTACTTCACCGTTGGAAATGTGTATAGGGGTAGGATGTCCTGCCCGGGTATATTTGAAGGTCATTTTGTTGAGGTCCAGCACTCCATAAAGGAATGTGATGAAATCGCCCCTCGACGTCGCGAACTGGAAACGGGAATTGAGCAGCCGTGCGACCTGCGCGGGCTCGACGATCGAGTCCTTGCCTTCATCGTTGATCTTTTTAAGCAGGCTGGCGTCGGGATTGTAAGGAGACAGCATTCTGCCCATCGCTACTGTCAGCAAAGCTGCGGGTACTCCATGTCCCGCTACATCCAGAATATAAATGCCGATTTTATCTTCACTGAATTTAACGATGTTGAACAGGTCCCCTCCGACCTTGTCCCACGGTGAAAAATTCCACGCGTAATCTATTTTCTCGAATTGGATATTTTCCGACGGTAGCATAGATTTCTGTAACAGCGACGCGGCTTCCAGGTCATCCTTCATCTGCTCATACGCCGCTGACAGCTCATCGATTTTATGAGCAAGCTCATTTTCAAGGCGTACGAGCCTGGTTCCTGATTTGAGTCTGGCCTTCAGTTCAAGATTATTGAACGGCTTGGTCACGAAATCGTCCGCGCCGGCTTCTAAACCCTCGACCAGGTCATTTATTTCCGTTTTCGCCGAGAGG
>DASWIV010000223.1:0-2543 GCA_036397475.1 bacterium | reverse complement strand
TAAAGCACCTGCAAAAAGTAAATAGAAATAGAAATTAATTTGAGGAACAGTCGCCAAAATGCCGCAGATTAATGTAAGCCAAAAAATCAGCTTAGGAAAACTATTCTTTCTGTACCATCCAATTGCAAATAAAGCGAATGCAACAGGAATCAAGCCAATATGCCCTCTGTTCGAAAAATCATTTCCAGCAAACCTGAATGGAATCGCCGGCTGCAGAATTTTTTTTACATGAGTCTGCCATGGTTCATTTGGATTGAAAAACAGTGCATATTCTCTTTGAAGTTCCAGTTCCGACTTAAAAAATGACCTGTCCGACTCCATCGACGCCATGTATGTCGGGACATTCTGAATTCCGCTCAATCCAGCACCGAGAATGAATGGGACTATCAAAATGAAAAATCGAGATTTCCACGGGATATCGATCTTCTCCCCCATATAAGGGCGAAGCAGAATCCAGATAAATGTAAATATCGTCATCTGGAAAACAAGCGACGGGTACCCAGCCATAAGCGGGACAGCCCAGCATAGAGCCATCCACACTACACTCCACAAACTCCTGTGCTTTACCCATCGCTCGAAGAAAAACCAGATCGCCGGATAGAACGCGAGTGTCATAGGCCACGGCTGGTAATGCGGATTCGGGATCATCGAGACGGCGAGAAAACACGACGCCAGAAACGCCGCTGTCCTGTTCCCTATCCATTCACGGAGAAATAAATAGAAAAAAATGCACATTAACAGTGTGTGAATAAATCCACTCACACCCATTATGAATAGCGGAGATACGTATTTCGCGATCAGGAAATAAACCGGATAAAAAACTGGTACCAGGTGATTCGCGGCAAGTGGGACACCGGACAGTGTGTACGGATCCCACGCTGGAATTCGTCCGGCGTCCAATTCGTCGTGCGCGAATTTATTCCATGGAATGTAGAGAAGGACAGCGTCGTTGTTTGAATCCTGAATCCTGTAATCGGTCGGACCTTCATAGCCAAGTTCAGTATTCCACGGTTCGATCCGCTCGAGTGTGTCCGGCATGACCGGACTTCCAAGGAACATCGGGAGATAGAGGACGATCAATACAAGCATGATTCCCGCGAACGGAAGCCAGTCCGTGCGGGATATGGCGGGTGCAATCGGTGTTGTCTTAGCCTCGTCCATGCATTTTTCAGAATAAGCCTGGAAGTCCAAGTACAGTTGCGATCAGTTTAGCGATCGGCATCATCATCAAGCCGAGAATCCCGGTGATATACGCGATAAAAAATAATATCAGCCCGTACCTGCTTGTTCCTTCCCACCATCTTTCCTGCTCAGGCGGAAGTAACCCTAGTACTACTTTCCATCCGTCGAGAGGGTAGATCGGCAGCAGATTGAATGCCGCCAGCAGAATATTCAGGAACAGGAAAATGCCGATCAATTCTCCGATCGGATTTTCCAGGATGAATTGTCGTGGAGCGAAATGTACTATCAGCGAGAATAGTCCCGCAATCAGAATATTCATCGCGGGACCCGCGATCGATACCAGCATGATATCCCTCTTCGGATGCCGCAAATTATAAACATTGACCGGAACAGGCTTCATCCATCCAATCCCGAATCCGCTCATGGTCATCAATACAAGAAATATCAATCCCACAGGATCGATATGAGGCAGCGGATTAACTGTTAACCGTCCTTCTCTCTCCGCTGTTGCGTCTCCAAGCTGATATGCGCTCCACGCGTGGGCGAATTCATGGAAAGCGCCCGAAATCAGGAATGCGATCACCCACAGCGGAACCTGTTTTAAATTTTCAAAATAATCAGAACTCAGAAATTCACACCCTCTTTAACCAGCAATCTTTTCAAACGCCTGAAATCTTTTTCATATTCATCAATAGAATTGGCATTTCTAAGATAATACGCGGGGTGGTACATCGGCATGAACACGGTGCCGTCCTTGCGCCTGAACGTCTTCCCGTGCGCCTGCGATATCTTGTACTCCTTGCCGATAATCTGCTCGAGTCCGAACCGTCCTAGAGGACAAATTACTTTCGGCTTGATAATCGCAATCTGCGCGGCGAGAAAATGGGAGCAGTTTTCTATCTCATCGTCCTGCGGGTCGCGATTTTCAGGCGGGCGGCATTTTAGCACATTGGCTATATACACCATCTCGCGCGGGATTCCAGCCTTCGACATCACCTTGTTCAACAACTGCCCGGCTCGTCCAACAAACGGGATTCCCTTCTTGTCCTCATCCACTCCCGGAGCCTCGCCCACAAACATGACTTCCGCCTGGATGGTGCCGTCCCCGAACACGGTCTGCGTACGATTCTCGACCAGAACGGCGCACAGCGTGCATTTCGCGACCTCGTCTTTCAATTTATCGAGCAGGCTCATGACTGAATTATAACAGGGATGACGGATTTTGAAAGAATTTAACTATTGGAAGCCATCCGGAGAGCGCTGCACGGTTGATTTTGAGTAATGATGTAAATTATTATATTTTAAAGAGGGCTGTGGATGGACATAAAAGTAGTCAGGCTCGATGAGAGCATAATTCCCGA
>DASWIV010000222.1:0-6232 GCA_036397475.1 bacterium | reverse complement strand
TATCGTGGGGCGGAAACGACCGGGTACACGTGATTGGAGACTTCGAAGGGCTGGTTGATTTCGATCCCACAGGCGGAATCGATGAACACCTGTCCAACGGCGGATTCGACATATTTCTTACCTCGTTTAATACGGGCGGAGGATTTTTCTGGACCTCCACCTGGGGAGGACCGACCACTACCGATTTCGGATACGGCGTTTACACGGATGAAAACGGGAACGCGTATATTGCAGGGTCGATAACCGGGGACAATGTCGATTTTGATCCGGGAGAAGAAACGGATTTCAGGGATACGTCGAATGCCGATGCGTATATTATAAAGGTACTTCCGGATGGAGAATGGTAGGGGGAAAATCAGATTGAAAACCTCCGAAGATATTTCCGCCTCCCAATACAAGTTTCAAATCCGGAATGAAATTCCCGCGCTGCTGGGAATATTTATTTTTGTCATAGTAATGATGTACCCGTTCACGCTGGGCGGAAAAGCGCTGATGCCGGACCTCTGGAAGAAAATCCAGCCATGGGCAGCTGAATACCGGGATTATGCAGTGCAGTCGAATTCGTTCGACGCTGTCCTGCAGCTCGATCCGTGGTTCACCTACGCGCAGGAAGAGATGAAGAAAGGAAAGGTCCCGCACTGGAATCCGTGGCAGTTCTGCGGAACTCCACTATACGCGAACCGGCTGGTCCCGTTCTTCCATCCGAATTTTGTGATCGCCTGTTTGGTCGCGAGTCCGCACAGGCTGCTGGGGTGGCTTCAGCTACTCAATCTGCTGGTGTCAGGATTCGGATTTTATTTCCTTATGAGGCAGTGGAAATTTTCAAGGATAATCGCGTTCGCGGGGACATGCCTCTGGCTGACGAGCACGCTTCATTATCTTCCGCATGTCGGCTGGACAATGGCGAGCCTCGGATTTCCGTGGATCATACTGGCACTTGATAGTTTGATAGCTTCACGGAAGATCAAATATATCGGAATGGGTGTGTTCTGGATGGGCCTGATAATGATGTCGGGCTATCCTGTGAATATTGTCCATTTCTGTTACTTCTTCGTATTGTATGGAATCGGAAGATGGTTCCTGGATCGAAATACCGGTAAGCCGTTATCACTGGCGGGGATTTCATTGGTCCTGGCAGGAGTAATCTTATTCGGCATTGCTTTCTCCGCGATAGCGAATCTGCCTGCATACATTTATTCGCAATATACGCTCAGATCGATCGAGGGTTACCAGGACACAGGCAAACAGAGGGAAGAGCGGCTGAACATATTGCTGCCGACCGGACGGTCGAATGACGATGTTGCGATATACCACCAGACGTCGTTTCTATCGTCGATGATCCCGTGGAAAGGCATGGACCGCCGCTACGGCGGTGTGCTCCTTTATGGTGTGGGATTTCTTGGGGCGCTGGGAATGTACAAACGCTCCAGGCTGCTCGGATTGTTGTGGATATTTTTTGCTATCCCGAATTTCAGCCTTCACGCTTACCTGTTTTACACGGAATACCTGCCCGGATGGGGAATCACGATACAGCCTCCGTTCACGATGGTGAATTTCATCGCGTGTTTGATGGCTCCGTACGGATTGAAAGTTGTGATTGACGGACACAAATCTCTCGGGGTGCGGTTCGGGAAGGAGTATTTTTTAATCGCAGCGATTCCTGCCTCGATAATTTCGGTTGTGATGATAGTTAATTCGCCGGTTGGGAATCTGCTGGCGTCAGCCACATTTTTTAAATTATTTGTGACAGGCATTGTGCTTGCAGTCGGGATCATTTCGTTTCAGGTGGCATCGCCGAAACTTTATCCAGTCGCTGGTATCATGGTGACTGGTATTCTGGTCCTAGTTTCGATGGGGTCGCACTGGTACCTGCAACGCGCATATTCGGAACTCAACTATATGCCCGATACTCCGTTGACTGAGTGGCTTAAAGAAAATGCGACAGAGGGACGTATCGCGCGATGGTCAAGTTTTCCTGACAGGAAGCCGTTCACGAGGGACTCGAGTCCGTTGACGCCGAATCGCGGAATGCCGCTCGGATTGTACGATGTGGGTGGTTACGACGCGCTCGTTCCGGCACAATATAACTTATATATCTCTTCGATTGAGGACTCGATGTATTTCGATCGTGCTCTTATCTCTTTTACTGATGGCCAGACTTTGAAAAATGAATCGTTCAAACGACTGGGGGTCAGGTGGATAATTTCGCATGGTGAGATTCCGGAAGACTACAGGGATGGGTTGACGTTGAGGTGGGATGACAGGATTGACGATACCAGGGGGTTAGAGTTTGAAGGGAACGATTTTCTGCAGGTATGGGAAATTGAAAATTTTGTACCGGATATAACAACAGTTGATCCAGGAAGTATTCCCGCTATTCAATCAGGCTGGTCTCGTGACGGAGATTGGATTATTGAGAAACATGATCCCGGGCTTATACAAATGTCAATGAAATCAAATAATCCAGGTACACTGGTACTAAGGGAAGGCTGGTATCCTGAATGGAAAGCTTACATTAATGATGAAGAAGTCAAGATAGATCGGGTTAACGATATATTTATGGGTATTGCTATTCCGGAAGGAGACCTTTTAATAAAATTCAAATATGTACCCGGAAGTTTTTATTATGGTGCATCCATCTCGATATTTATGCTTTTCGTGATTATATTACTCGTTCTGAGTAAAAAAAGATTGGGATAATTTGTCAAATACAGACGGAAATAACGATCTCAAATTCGGATATCGCCACGCGGTCGAAATATCCATAATTCTTGCGCTGGTTGCCGGATCGTGGGACGCGAGCATTCATTTTGTTGCTATGGCGGACCTCGGGTATTACTTCAGCCGGCAATTACAGCTGGGGTCAGGGTCGATCCTCTCCGCTTTCGCCCTGTATCTGATATATATAACAGCCGGATTCGCGGCGATTAATTCAATAAAACGAATCGCTAAATTCAGTGACTCAGCCGCCCTGACCGCCCTTTACTCCTTCGCCCTGATGCCCATATGCGTAATTCTCTGCAGGAACTTCGGGCTTGTATCCACATTTCTCAATTCACCTGGCGTGAACGAAAAAACATATTTTTATTTCCTGAAAAATCTCTGGATATTTATCCCGATTGCCGTGGGATTTTCGAGCTGGCTGACCTCGATCCGCATGAATTACACGATCTCCCGGATCGGAAGCGTGATAACGTCGGGGATACTCTCGGCGACAATTTTCCTGGTTGTGACTCCGTGGATCATGCAGAGGCTGGTCCTCGGACGGGCGAACGTGACTTCGGTTATAAACACCACGCTCGAAGACAGGATCCTCACTTTCGGATTATTCGGAGTCGCTGTTATCGTGTTTCCCCTCCTGGCATGGATATTTAACCGGATATTTTCACGTAAGCCTGCAGTCTATCTTCTGGTGTTATGGGTGATTTTATTGTTCCTGCCGTATATCGGACCTATTTTCACCGAGGAATCAAATAAAGGCACGGACCCGTCGGGCAATGAGCTGTCCGGTAATCCGGTGAACTTTATTCTCGTTTCATTCGACACGACCCGCTTTGACGACCTCGCGATTTTCGGAAGCGACATCGTGAAGACCCCGAATTTCGACAGGTTCGGGCAAAAGTCATTATTGTTCGACAATGCGGTCGCCCCGATGCCGCTGACAGGACCGTCGCACATGTCCATGCTGACCGGGCTCCAACCGGATACAGAATACGGTCACAGGATAAAAACCAATGGCATTCAGATCTCGGACCAGATACCGACACTCACGTCGATCGCGGATGAAGCGGGCTACCGCACGTGCGGGGTTATCGGGGGGTATCCACTGAACAGGGTGGCTTCCGGACTGCAGCGCGGATTTCACACGTACTACGACAAGTTCGACGAAAGCTGGTTTGTGAAATTCATGCCGGAACAGTTCTGGAATCTGACGTCGATGAAAATTATCAGGAAGCTGACCGGGCTCCGTCCAAACCAGGAACGCACGCTGATGAAGCGGGCGGATAAAATTTCGGACCAGGCGATCGGCTGGCTTGAAAAAAATGACGATGAGCCGTTTTTCATGTTCACCCATTATTTCGACGCTCACTACACCTACATCCCGCCCGGCGATTACTCGACAATGTACATGCCCGGGTATAACGGGAAATACAAAAACAATTTTTCGGTGAGAAGTCACCTGCTTAAAGCGATTCCGACCTTTACACAGGAAGACCATGATTATTTCCGGGCGTCTTATCGTGGCGAGATATCATATATGGATTCTCAGTTCGGACGTCTGCTCGATTACCTCGACGAAGAAAATTTATGGGATAACACGATGGTGATAGTGGTGGCGGACCACGGGGAAAGCTTCGAGCATAATTATTATTTCAACCATAACGCCCGGGTGTACAACCAGTTGATTCATGTCCCCATGATGGTCTACTACCCGGGGATCGCAGACAGGGCTGGAGAGAGAGTGGAGTCGGTTGTGTGCGTGAGCGACATTTTCTATACCGCGATGAATTTCCTTGGATTGCCGACGCCGCGTACACCGGATGAAATGAACCATGGGATTCCCGGCGCGATTCAGGGATGGGATCATGTGTTGACTAATATTGGGAGTGGAACGCCGACGTGGAATTTTGTCCCGAGCCAGTCGTACAATCTTCCAAGTGAATTCTATGTTGAGTCGGGAAGATTTTTCAGTTTCCGTTTCAGGAATCACCAGTTAATTTACGGACCGGATGCGGAGAATGAGATTGAAGCGTATGAATTTTTCGATCTGACCGCGGATCCCAACGAGGAAGAAAATATTTTCGTTGGTACAGACTGGGTGAATATTGAAAATCTGGATGTCGAGGAAGATTTCTCGACCGGTCATGTTCCGGAAGTACTGAAGATATGGTCGGAAGCGCAGGAGTCGAATACGGATATAAGTATAGATCCGCAGCAGATGGATGAGCTGGAAGCGCTGGGGTATATAGGGAATTAACCATGCCCCTACTGATATGGTTCTGATTTTCGGGTAATCCACATTTGAAACTTTTTTAGAGTTAGTCCTGTACTCATAGTGAGGAATTAAAAAATTGAAGGAGTACATGGACATGAGCAAACGCATATTTGTGATCATAATGATGCTGATGGTATCGCTTCCTTTCTCTGCCTGTTCAAAAGTGGGAGACGCGATATCTCCCGATTACACACCACTGTCGCAAAATTCGCAGAATCAGGATAATCCTGCGGAATTCAGTTCGACCATAGAATTGAATCCGATGGGCGAGGATGTCGACGGTATTTTCACATTTGGAGATACTACGGTTCAGGGAATTGAGGTAAGGATTGATGGTGAGCTCGCCGACATCACTGGTGAAGGTGGTGAATTTACAGTCCCGTCGATTATTGGTAACGATCACACTATTTCATTTTCAATAATGGGGGAGACAATTCACTCGCAGCCATTTTCACCTGCGGCGAGATTCGCGCAGGATGCGCCGGATCCGGGTCCGGGAGTGATGGCTGGTTCGGTGAATGATGAGAACGGGCCGCTTCCGGGAGCGCTTGTTGTTGTGATAAAGGGGAGCGTGTACGCGTTCGCATTTACAGGACAATACGGGCAGTATTATCTTGCCGGAGCGCCGTCGGGGAATTGTCTCGCAGTGGTCTTATCGGAATTTCATAATACTGTATTTCAGGCAGTGAATATTCCGTCGGATGGAACACCGGTTGAAAAAAACTTTTTTGCACCTGTAAATTTAACGCTTGGGAGAATTACGGGACGCGTGATGTCGCCGGGGATCGGAGCGGTTCCGGGAGCGTATGTGAAGTATGAAGCCCTGGGTGTGATGAGAGAGGATTTATCGAATATTTTCGGGATGTTCGATATGCCGGCGGTTCCTGTGAGTAATGGAAATCTAGAAGTAAGCAGGGATGGATTCTATCCGAGTGAAAATTCGTTTGACGTACATGCAGGACTGAATCCCGCTCCGGTATTTATTCAGGTGATCGAGCAGTCGGTTGTTCATGGTGTGGTAGTGAACTCTAATAACGAGCCTGTCGATGGCGCAGTTGTGCGTCTTACGATATTCAATAAGGAAGGCGAACTTCCGGCGGTCTACGGAATGTACTCCGGTCCGGGAGGATATTTTTTATTCGAGGATTTATTGCCCGGACCGTTCGCGCTGCAGGCGTTCATGCCGGGAAAAGTACCGGCGACATCGTTCGGGACAGTTCTGCCGGGGTCGAATAT
>DASWIV010000221.1:0-3766 GCA_036397475.1 bacterium | reverse complement strand
GGTAATGACCGTGCTATTTTTCGGCGGATGGCATTCGCCGGTGATTCCCGGGCTGGGAGCGCTGGATATTCCTTTCGCGGGTGAATTCCTCGGAAGCTTTATCTGGTTCATGCTCAAGACCACTTTCTGGCTGGCTGTGTTTATCTGGTTCAGGGGAACTTTCCCCCGATTCAGGGTCGACCAGATGATGGACTACGCGTGGAAAGCCCTGCTTCCCATCGCGATGCTCAACATAGTCATCACGTCGTATCTCCAGTATTCCGACTGGCATTTCCGGATCTGGCAATTCAACAACTGGTACATTTACAACGGCTACATAAAACCGCTGTTCGCCAGCGACCTGACTTCGACATACGGCATCCCTATTATCACCCTGGTGAGTATACTTCTCGCTACCGACATAATCGGGGCTGTGAGTAAAACAAGGACACAGGAATGGAGGCGCATTTTAATCTTCATTGCAATTGTAGCCGCAGCGCTTGCGGTGCTTAATTACATGAAAGTCTATCATCTGATTTAGGGCTTTTGCATTTTATGAATATTTTAAGACCGAAAGAATCGTACCTCAGGAAAATTTCCAAAACCCTTTTCCCCTTATGGGGGTTGAGGGCTGGACTCTTCCTGACCTTCAAGCATCTCTTCAAACGAAAATTTACGGTCCAGTATCCTGAAAACAGAATTGATCCGGACGTAAAATTCCGTGGCAAAATTTCCCTCCTCCACAGGGGAACCATCGAGGACGAGATTTGCATAAGCTGCATGCGCTGCGAAATTGTCTGCCCGGTCGAATGTATACACATAATCCCAAAAACCGGCGAAGACAAAAAACGCCACGTTCATATTTTCGACATCGATATGAACAAATGCCTCTACTGTAACCTGTGCGCCGAATGCTGCCCGGAACTTTGTATTGTCCTTGATCCGGTCTATGATTACGCGTCATATTCCCACGACGGCCTGTACAACACAATCGAGGGAATTTCCCGCGTAGCAACCGCCGAAGAACAGGCTGAAATGGAGGAATTCAAGGCAGCTGCCGAAGCTGAAAAAGAACGCCAGCGTGCGCTTAGAAAGGCTGAGGCCGAAGCGAAAAAAGCCGCGGAAGAAGCCGCCGCTGAAAAATCTGAACCGGATACAGGAACTGAGCAAAAGGACTAAACGCTTAAAATATATGTCACTTCAGCAATGGGAAAGTCTTGGGACGTATCTTAACTGGCTCTTCGGAAACATGTTCGGCGAAGCCCAGCCCCACATGCATTTCTGGATGCTCAGCATAATCATCTGCGTAAGTGCGTTCGGTGTGGTGACTGTGCGTAATCTGATCCACGCCGCCATGCTGATGTCGCTCACTTTTGTCGGTGTTGCCGGGATTTTTATCCTTCTGAACGCTGAGTTTTTAGCCGCTGTACAGGTGTTCATATACGCGGGAGCGATTGTCGTACTGGTGATTTTTGCCATTATGCTGTCAGAAAATATCACCGGCAAAAAAATGGTTGTGCACAATCGCCAGTCTCTGGCTGCTATGACCGTCTCGATTGTAATGGCGCTCACCATGATCGGGATCCTTCTTTACGACCTGGACGGATATTTCGAGGGTCCGTGGCGATGGTGGGTAACTCCCGACCGCAACCCTTTCCCACCCGAAGATAACTCCGTCATGATCGGCAACAGCCTTTTCTCGACCTACACACTCGCGTTCTGGATTGCGAGCATTATTCTAATGATCGCCATGATCGGTTCTCTGATTATCGCGAGAGCCGACTCGGACGATCATGAAACGCACACCGAACGATTAATTCCGAACGGGGAGGAATCGGCAAAAGAATGAGTTACATCGATACGCCTGTTCCGATTCATCTCTACATTGGCCTCGGCACTGTCCTTTTCTGCATTGGCCTGTTCGGTGTGCTTGCCAGGCGTAACGCTATCGCGATCCTCATGGCGCTGGAGCTTATGTTTAACGCCTGCAACATTGTCCTGGTAGCGTTCTGTCAGCGACATGGGATCACCTTCACTCTGCAGGCGTTTTCAAGGGCTCAGGACATCGAAAGCCCTGTCGGACAGATTTTCGCGATATTCGTGATCACAATTGCGGCCGCTGAAGCCGCTGTGGGACTTGCCCTGGCAATTGCCGCATACAGGCATTTTAAGTCCATTAACATGGACGACATAAACCTATTGAAATGGTAGGAATATTTTAAATACCGGGCACAGTCGAAAAGCTTTCAGAATGATCGTGACTTACAAAAATTCCTTACAGCTTGTCGGCAATAGAACAGATACAGAAATTTAAATGAACATTTTATTCCAACATCCCGAGAAACTCGCGCACTGGATTGTCCTCCTTCCATTCCTCGCCTTTGCCATCATCACGCTCGGACTCACGGTTCGCCGTGACACCCGTACTTTCATGCAGAAGGCGGGACCGTATATTTCAGTCGGCGCTATGGGATTGGGAGCGGTATTAGCCACGCTGATTTTCCTGAAGACACTCCAGGAGGGATTACCCGGGCATGGCGGCGACTGGGTTGAGCCTTTCAGTATGACGTGGTTCGGATTCGGCGATTACAAGGTCGACATTGGCGTCAGGCTCGACGGATTCGCTGTCTTCGGCGTATGGATGGTAACCGTTGTTGCTACCTGCATCCAGTGGTTCAGCCTCGGATACATGTGGGATGACGATTTCGGGCGAAAACATATCGGACGGTATTTCGCTGAGCATTCACTCTTCGCTACCGGAATGCTCGGCGTTGTCCTCAGCGATAATATCCTGACCTTCCTGATCGGATGGGAAGTAATGGGCCTTTGTTCATACCTCCTCATCGGATTTTTCACATATAAGCCATCCGCGAATGCGGCACAGGTCAAAGCGTTCATCACGACGAGGATCGGCGATGTCGGATTCATGCTGGGAATTTTCCTCCTCGGCCTGATGTACACATACACGAAACAGCCGATCAGTTTCAACTTCGACGATATCCGCAATGTAGTTACTCACTATGACTGGTTCAGGCCGGAAATGAATCTCGGATGGCTTCCGGCTGCTGCCGCCCTGCTTATCTTCATGGGAGCGGTCGGAAAATCCGCCCAGTTCCCGCTACACGTATGGCTTCCCGATGCAATGGAGGGTCCGACACCGGTCAGTGCCCTGATCCACGCTGCCACCATGGTAGCGGCTGGAGTTTTCCTTGTCGTGAGATTTTTCTGGCTGTTCGAAATGAGTCCTGCCGCGATGATGACCGTTGCTGTTATCGGTGGAATTACCGCCTTCGGTGCCGCGACAATAGGTGTGGTTCAGTACGATATAAAGCGCATTCTCGCTTATTCGACCATAAGCCAGCTTGGATACATGATGATGGCGCTTGGAGTCGGTTCGGTAACCGCAGGAATGTTTCACCTCCTGACCCACGCTTATTTCAAGGCCCTGTTGTTCCTTGGATCGGGCGCCGTGATCTACGGCATGAGGCACATCCAGGACATCCGCTACATGGGCGGACTCTCCAGGAAAATGCCGGTAACATACCTGACTTTCCTCGCCGGAACCCTTGCCCTGGCGGGAATATTTCCATTCGCCGGATTCTGGAGCAAGGACGAGATCCTTGGCGGTGTACTCCATGCCGCGATGCACGGATACACGAGAACCGGCATCGACGGGACCGTCCATCAGGTTATTAACGCTGGAAGTCCGGTCCTGTACATAATCTACATTCTTGGACTAGCCGGAGCTTTCCTGACCGCATTCTACATGTTCAGGCTGGTCAGCTAC
>DASWIV010000220.1:0-11428 GCA_036397475.1 bacterium | reverse complement strand
TGGTGAGCGACATGCTTTCGATCACCGACGCGACGGATGTGAAGGCGAAGGTGAACACGTGGCGCTGGAAGGATGACGACGAGAATCCCGGCGGGAAACAGGGTCCGGACTCAGACGCGAAGTTTGGCAAAAAGTCCGAGATGAAACCGTCTTTTTTCGGTTACAAATGCGCGGCGAGTGTGGACGCGGACAGTGGGATCGTCACGAAGGTCGAGGTGGCGCCTGGAAATGTGGCTGACATTGACATGTTCCCGGAAGTCGCTGATGATCAGGCGTTGGCCACCCTTCCTCTACTAAATTCCCTCTGCTGTAGCCTCATAAATTTAATAGAGGGCACACGGGAACACGGGGGCTTTTGAGAATCACCCACTGAAATTTGCTGACGCAAATTTTGTGGGCGCCACCAGGACATCAACCCCTCAAGCTGCGCGTATGCAGGCATCCTGGCACAAGAAAATTATCCACTTGAAAAATCCTCATCAATGTCACATGATTGATTAAGGGGACCAGCAATGACAACCATTACTCTTCCATACGATAAATCCACTCTTTCAGCCGACATCGACGACTCGGTAGACATATTGAAGATCGATACAAATCCGATAGTCCCGCTTGAAGATCCTCATAAGGAATTTCTGCTCGCGCTGAAGAAGCCTGTACAAAGCCAGTCGTTTGAAAAATTAGCAATTCAAACCAAAGGCGATGTCATTGTCCTATGCTCGGACCATACGCGTGTCGATAAGAAGGAAACAGTGCTGCCGTGGATCCTCGACGAGCTTAATTTCTACGGCATCCCGGATGAGAGGATCTCAATTCTGGTCGCGCTGGGGACGCACGTCAATCCGGGATTGGAAAGAATTCTAACTGAAATCGGTCCGGCCGGAAAACGAGTTAAGGTCATTCCTCACGACCAGGACGGGGAATTCATCGATTATGGAATTTCGACAGCAGGCACCCATGTCCTGATAAACAAATTGATAGATTCGGCAGACCTGCTTGTCATGTACTCCGCAGTTATCCACCATTATTTCGCGGGGTACGGCGGAGGCAGAAAAATCATAATGCCGGGGATCGCGTCGCTTGAAACAATACGCCAGAACCATTCACTGCTGTGGGAGAGTGTCGAGGATGAGGGTGGACGAAGCCCGTTCGCGGTCAGCGGCATTTTGAACCGGAATCCGATTCATAAGGATATAGCAGAGAATGTCGAGAAGATCCTTGCCGACCGAAGGCATTTTTCGATAAATACGGTCCTTTCGCCGGACAAGGAGTTTTGTTGTTTCTACGGGGGTAATATTTTCGACGCTCACCATGAGTCGAGGAAAGTCGCGGATGAGCTCTACCAGGTGGAACTGCCAGCAAAAGCCGATGTGGTGATAGCGGCGTCGGGAGGATTTCCAAAGGATCTGAACCTGGTCCAGGCGCATAAGGGGATGGACAACGCTGTTCGGGCATTAAAGCCGGGCGGGACATTGATCTACGCAATGGGATGCGTAAATGGCTCCGGCAATCCTGCGGTTGAGGAATTCGCGCCGCTGAGTCTTGGTGAATGCAAGAAAAAGCTTGTGGAGAAATTTATTATCAATGGGGCGTCGGTACATTCGATGAAACTGAAGTGCCGGGATTACCGTATAATAGCGATCTCGATGTTAGACCGTACGATACAGGAGCAGATCGGAATGGAGCCTGTCGAAGATTTGACCGGGGCTCTCGAAATGACAGGCGATCTAGCCGGGAAGTCCGTTTATTACATCCCGCGGTCGGATTTGATAGTTTCAAGGGTGGAGTGAGGTTAT
Organism: bacterium; assembly: GCA_036397475.1. Lineage (GTDB taxonomy): Bacteria > JAJVIF01 > JAJVIF01 > JAPKYR01 > JAPKYR01 > DASWIV01. The sequence continues at coordinate 9,632 of DASWIV010000220.1, read as the reverse complement.
GGAGGACAAATCTATCGCTGGAAGCGATAGACACGCAAAACCACTCCAGGATGGGGCAGACACGATAATCGATCCTGCAATTGTTGCATGTCGTATGATGTGGTAAACTTTGATCACGGTACTGCGGCAGTTTCCGCAATGCCTTATGCTCGTGTGCACGCACAACGAGAGGTAAGACTCCCATGATTAACACAAACCGGATCAGTTTCACTTTTATCCTAATTCTGTGTGTATCCCTGGCGGTCTCCTGCGGACGCGGATCGCGATCGCCGGTAGATCCACCGTCGGACGAGCCTATCGACCTCAGCGGCTTTAACCTGAACGGGCTTAATCCCGGTTCCAATCATAAAATGCTTGGTATGGTTACCGCGCATATTGATTTTGAATCAGAAACGGTGGAAATCAGGCCGATGCACACCGGTGAACAGCATCTGAACCTGAGTAGTTTCCTTAACCATCCCAATTGTCCCAATTCGAGCTGCCTGACATGGTACATCACCGGATTCGACCCCAATGAACGCGTATGGTATATCGACATGCACCTTGTGAATCCGACAATTTTCGATGCCTACGATATGCGTATTCAGTTCATGGACCTGCCGGGCGACCAGTTCTGGCCGGGACCCAACGATCCCCCGGAAGGATACGAGCCTGACGGATGGCAGGTCGTGAATCCCGACAGTTACTCGAACATCTGGGATACGGACGAGCCGTACACCGACTTTGAACAATGGATGAATCCGTTCATCGCTTTTGAAAAAGACAAATTCAGCAGATTATTCAATTCCGATCCCGATGGCGCGGGCGGAATTGTCTATGAAGATATAGAAGAATTACAGCTTCACCTGCCCCTGAACGCTCCGGGCGGGGATATTGTACTGGTTGTGGACGCCAATTATCCCGGCCATTGCGAAGAGCCGTACCAGATAGTTGAAATGACGCAGGAGGAGCCCCTGAATCCTGGAATAACCGGAGATTCGGCGACAGTCGAAGTTATTGTCGCCGACTGGGGAAATACACCTGGCCTGAATGACGTATCGTCGGTATCGCTTTATATTCCCGATATCCTGGGCGACGGTGTTTTCCTTGAACTGGACGAGGTTCCGTACAATGGCCCCAACAAGTGGCCTCCTGATCTCGACCTCAATCCCCCGTTGTCGGATGAGATGCTCGAGTTCATAAACAAGTATGGGGAATTCGTAAATTTCGCTGCCGACCCTCCTGAGACCCGACTGAGGAAATTCCGCAACGATACCAATGAACTTAAGAATCTGGAGGGAGCTCCAGCTGGTTTTTACGAGGCGATAGTCGCCGCGAAGAGCGACGATCCTGACGGAAATGGCCATGACACGCTCTATAATAAGTTCCAGTTCCAGGTAGAGATCCACGGAAACGGCGGAGGCGGAGGGGATAAACTGCCGTTCATAGTATTCAGCACCTACGATTCCTACGTGGACGGAGATCCGGAAGGCGACTCGGACATATACGCGTACTATATCGAGTCAGGTGAATTTTTCAAACTGGTGGAAGATGTCGATTTTGGCGGAATCCATTCGGATGAGCTGGAAGTATCGGTATCAAATGATGGTAATTTCATCACTTTCATTTCCAATTACAACCAGCAGCCTGAAAATAATCTTGGCGATTTTGAGGTCTGGCAGGTCAGGTTGAATATGAATGCCAGCGGCAAACCCGGACCACTGATCGCGCTGGACGACCCGGTCGATCCCGGCGACAGGGTTCAGATGCTTACAGATGACAACTGGGATGAGCGCATGCCCGACTATTCGCAGGATGGGCAGGTAATCGCTTACATGTCCGATGAATTCGGGACGTGGGATATATTTGTCACCGATAAAAACGCGACTTTCCAGAACCGTGTCACGACAAATTTCGCGAACGATGAAGCTCCTACATTTGATAAAATGCAGTTACCCGGCACTTACCGAATTTACTGGTCGTCCAACCGCGCCGGCGGCGGGGATTACAACATTTACTGGATCAATCCGATGATCCAGGAGTCCGGCTCCAATAAGCCGGTCTGGCAAGGTGCCCTGAACGCTCCGGGATTCGACGGTTACCCATCGTCGAGCTATTACAACAACGGAATAGCGTGGATGAGCAGTCGCGATGGAGACCCTGAGATCTTCTATTATCAGACGGGATATGAGAAACCGATGCAACTGACCAATAACACTTTCGAGACGGATACATTCCCGGCGATGTCTCCGGATGGCAGTTTCATGGCTTTCCAGTCGGACAGGGAAGATTACAATATCGACATCTGGGTCATGACATTTGAAGGAAAAAATCCTCATCGATTTGTCGACGGCATTAATCCTGACCTTGATCCATTTTACGCAAGTGTGGATTCCAACTGATCATTTTATAAATTTGTAATGCCAACCGCCCTGAATTCAGGGCGGTTTTTTCATTTTTCATAATTTCTGGTTTATACTTCGACTCCCAAAATTATGGATGCTGCTTTTAAAAGAGAGATCGCCATCGGCGATGTACACGGACGTCTCGACGCGCTCGACGCAATGCTCGAGGAGATCAAGCCGGGTGAAAATGATCTGCTGATATTTCTCGGGGATTATGTCGATCGCGGACCTGAATCGGCTGCGGTTCTGGACAGGATTATGAAGCTCGATTCTGACCGTGGACAGAAAGATATTTTTCTAATGGGGAATCACGAAGACATGATGCTCCGGTGGCTTGGCAAAATCGGGGACCGCCGGTACTCGCAGAAATGGATGCTGGTTGGCGGGAGAAGAGTTGTCGAGGAATTCGGCGGTGAAATTCCGGAAGAGACAATAGGCTGGCTGACGAGCAGATTGATCAACCGCTATCGCACAAAACATGCCTGCTTTGTCCATGCGGGATTCTGGGAAGGCGATGATTTCTATGAAAAAACCCCCGATTTCGAGTGCCGCTGGCTGATGGATAAATTCCTTTTTTCTGGGTACCGGTATCCGGAGCTGGTGATTGTCGGACATAGTCCGCCTGACAGGATTCCAGGATACAACGGCGAGGGGCCATACCTGAACGAGCAGAGGAATATCATGTTCCTCGACTGCGGCTGCTACGATACCGGGATACTCGCGGCATTCGACGCTGTAAAGAAGAAAGTTTATAAGGTCCGTGTTTAAATTTTTAATATTTTCACATATTCATGAGTTGACATAAGTTTACAAAGATTATACTTTTCAAAGACAAATATGGAGGACTTAATTTAATGGGTACTGCAACTGATATGCAAAAAGAGATGGAGCAGATGTATGTCGAAATGAATGAGATGCACAACCGGCATGCTGAACTCCTGAAAAAATGGGGAGCGATGGAAGTCAGCGATTATGAACTGAAAGATACTGACGGCAATTCAATAAAGCTCTCCGAACTTTTCGGTGACAAGGACGATTTAATTCTTGTCCACAATATGGGCAAATCGTGCCCGTACTGCACTCTCTGGGCTGATGGATTTATCGGCTTCACGAAGCATCTTGAAAATCGCGCCGCGTTCGTACTGACATCGCCCGACGAGCCGTCTGTAATGAAGGAATTCACCGAAGGCCGTGGCTGGAATTTCAAATGCTATTCGGCGCATGGAACCGATTTTGTGAAGGATATGGGTTTTGAACCTGAGCCGGGTATGTACCAGCCCGGATTTTCCACATTCAAAAAAGACAAGGATGGAAAACTTCGCAGGATCGCCTTTTCGTATTTCGGTCCCGGAGACCTGTACGCCAGCGTATGGCATTTCTTCAATCTGCTCGAAAACGGGGCGGATAACTGGCACCCGAAGTATGAATATTGAAAATTATTTTCGCCGGATATTCAAATCCGCATCGACATGCGGGTTTTTTCTATTTAGAACTCATCGTCGTCTCCGCCAAAATAGATCGAATCCGGGAAGGTGATGTCCACTTCCACTTCCTGATTTTCAAGGATCTGGACACCGGTAGCGGTACGGACAATTCCCTCCGCCTGCGCCTCAACACGATAGGTTCCTACAGGCAGGTCGGAAATATACCATTCGGGCGATTCACTCGGATTGCTTCCATAGCGGTCAACCCTTTCGAACAAATTTCCATCGCTGTCATAGATGCGCACCCATCCCCACACCTCATCCCCGGAATCAGTACTCAGCGTTATGTAGAGGTCGCCAAGCGGCAGGTCGAGCTCAAGAGAAACGAGTTCCTCATCGCCCCCGTACAGGTATGCATCGTCCTCAACCACCTGATCGTCTAATTCCACCCTGACCCTGTACGTCCCCTCGGGCAGGCGCGAGTAAAGGTAAGAAGAATTTGGAGCCTCGTCAACAATTGTCCCATCCTGGTCGTAGATTGTAATCGCACCGTTTATCGCGATGCCTCCCTGATTATATACCTCTACCTCAAGTGTGCCAATTTCAATAGGGAGCTCAACTTCCCTGTAATCGTCATACCCCGGACCCACCGTAATGCCGTAGACCTTCTCGACCCGGTCGCCGACACGAATTTCGAGTGTGTAAGTTCCGGCGGGCAGTTCGACCTGGTGGAAAGAACCGATTTCTGTTGTGTACACCGCTTCCATCGAGGAGTTCAAAAAAGTGACACGAGCCCTCAATGCGTTGCCGTATATGTCCCTAAGCGACAGCGAAAGCGGATCGCGATAAATGCTGAACGAAAGGGATACGCTGCTGAATTGATCCTCACCCACTGTAATTATCTCGCTCTTATTTTCTTCTCCGAGATAACGTCCGGATACCTGGTACTCGCCGGGATCGAGATTGACCACATAGGATGGTTGATCGAGTCCCTCGAAAACCACCAGGCCTGTATCGACATTTTTAATGGTTATGTCTCCGGCTACCTCATTTCCCGAAGAGTCATGAAGGTAGATGGTCAGATTATTATTGAACTGCCCTGCGAGTGTAGCCATTGTCGGCTGGATCGATTCAAGGCTGGTAAGATTCAGGAGGCGTCCTCCCAACTCAGCGATTATCTCCCCAAGAACATCCCCTGCGTCCTGGGAAAGGTCAAGGCCCAGTATAAGGATGTCCGGACGTCCCGGGGTGTATTTATAAACATCGGTTATATATTCAGCGTCACGCCCGCAATCGTCACCATCGTCGGTGATTACAAGCAAAACGCCACGCCTCGACGGGTCGTTTGTGATGAGATCGGAGATCCCGTCGTCAATTCCCTGCATCAGACCGCGGTCGCCGCCCGGAGCGATCTGCATCAGTGAATCCTGAATCCTGCTTCGATTGCCCGCTCCCACGGGAATTCTCATGAATGACGAATAGCAGTCCGCCGACGGCGATCCACCGACAATCCGCAGGCCTACATTTATTCCCTCGGGAAGTTCCTGCAGAAAGGTTGTCAGTCCTCCGCGAACTGTGGCGAATTTCGAGTTACCACTCCCGGGTGTGCCGTAAGCCGACATTGAGCTGGATGCATCCACCAGGAGCAACAGGTCGGTTTCCGCACTGGCTGGTCCGGCCATGATTATGGATACGAGTAATGTGATTGTCAGTAACGATAATTTATAAAACGCCGTTTTCATTTCAAATCCCTCCGATAACATAATCTAGATTATACCAGACTATAGTTTGGCTGCGGGGTCTGTGGTTTAATGGATATGACAATGCAACTCGAAACTGACAGGCTTATCATTCGACGTCCGGAAAGATCAGACGCGGAAGAACTCGCGGCAAAGATCAACGACGAAAAAATAGCCGCAACCACTCTTCTGATCCCTTATCCTTATACGACGGATGATGCATACGTATGGATCGACGGGATTAAAACCCGGGAAGGGGATGGTCCGGCACGCAGTTTCTGCTTCTTCGACAAGGAAACCGGAGAACTGATCGGCGGAATAGGATTATCAGAGGTCCACAGAACACACAAACACGCAGAGATCGGATACTGGTGCGCGGTCAAATTCTGGAACCGTGGATACACGTCGGAAGCGGTAAAATGTGTAGTGGATTACGGATTCCGCGTTCTTGAAGTGAATCGCATCTACGCTCACTGTTTCCAGCGCAACATTGCCTCCGCCGAGGTAATGAAAAAAGCGGGAATGAAATACGAGGGGAGCGCCCGGGGGGAATTTTTTAAAAATGGAAAATTTGAAGATACATTCTGGTATGCCATCATCAGGGAAGACTGGGAGAGCAGCAGGGAAGCATGAGTAAACTCAAACCGACATCGTTCAAAATAAAATCGGTAAAAAACATCCACCCAATTGTCCCTATCATCATTCTCGCGATATTCGGATTATTGATCTATGGAGGAGCCCGTTTCGGAATACGAGCATGGGCTGTTTACCATATCTGGGATAAGCCGATGAACTGGGATGATGACGGTGTCCTGATCCAGGCGACAAAATATGCCTGTGTTCCAACCTGCATTGTAATGTTCCTCAAAGACCAGGGAATAGAGACAACTGTGGCGGAAATCGCGTGGATATCCAGTACAGATAACACCGGAACTTCTTCCGAAGGAATTCAGACGGCAGCGAACTATTACGGCTTTTCCGTGTCTAAAAAACACATGAATTACGAGGAGCTGATGGACGAAAATCTGCCGGCGCTGGTTTTTTTCACATGGGAGGACTTCCTCCATGCGGTTTATGTGATTCCGAATCCCGAGGATGGAACTCTCGTGATCAAAAATCCCGCAATGGGATACCATGTGATCAACGAAGAGCTCGTGATGAATTACTTCGGAATTGACCATTGGGATTGCTTTCTCCTTGAAAAGAATCCCGACTAATTTTCCCCGAATTAATAATATATGTGGAATTATTCATTTCAAATTTTTAATGAATTAGTGTAATATAGTATAGAATCTCATGATTCGGAGGAATCAAAGTGCGACAAATTATCTTATCCGGCGCAGTCCTCATGGTGCTGACAGTATTGCTTTCCTGCGCGGGATCCGATCCTGTTACACCGGCAGGGACTCCCGAGGTGTCGAATCAGTCAATCCTCACTGCAGCTGATTCACCAGGGACCCTTCTCGGGTTGTGGAAAATTGTCATAGATCAGCAGACGCTCGAGTACGAGGTAATACCTGAAAGATTTTCGACTTTTCATGTGAATGTGCGTCAGTTCCTGGAGGAATCCCCGTGCAAGAATTGCCTTGCACTCGAACCGCCGATCATCGTTCAGCCCTACGGCATGGACGTAAGTATCGGTATTGAGCATCCATTCCCGGGTCTTTCAAAATATATCGGGTTTGATGTAAGGGGCATTGTAATGCTCCAGGGACAGTACAATTTCCCTGGATTCATCCAGACATCCACACGGGTTGCAGCGGGTGACTGGGGACTCAGAAATCCCGATGGGTATACAGATGCGTTCAATAAATACTGGGTACTTCTGGGGATTCTCGGATACTCGACAGGTAAGTTATCCAATCCCGACTGGGGACTTCCGGTAAATACTCTTAATGCTTTCAAGGCATATTATTCCGATGGACAATCCGAAGACGATGGCGGGAGGCGAGCGTTCCTGAACGGCGATTATGTTTCCCGTACATTCGAGATTCAGACGCATCCGCTTGAACAGCTTGTATTCTGGTACGCGGTCGACGCGAGCTGGCAGGAGCCACCGGATGTCAATCCTGTAACTGTGGACGATTTCCCGGTTTCGGCGAATTGCCCCGAAGCGTTCAGGTTCAATTTCAGCGTTGTTTCCGGCGAGTTATATCCCGATTCCGGAGAGGTCTCTATCGGAGTTGAAGCGTGGGACCATCAGGGATGGACATCTACTGACCTCGCTTTCGAAGCACCTGAATGCTTCGATGGAAAAAGCGATACTGTAACCGCCAGCGAAATCAATGGAAATAAAGCCAGGTGGATCATCAATGTACCTAATATCAAGGGTGGATTGAGTATCGATGATGAGGTTGAACTTCTGGTTGGGGTTACCAATTTCGATGATGATGAATTCAATGCCAAGATCGATGGCTTTGGACGTTTCACCATTCCAGTGGTCGAGCCAACTAACGACTGCAACGACGCGCTGCATTCTATCGCTATGGGCAAGGGCGATTTCGGAGGAGGGACAAATATGTCCGCTCCCGACGCTGCATTTGTCCACGATACCGGCTCAGCGAGTGATGGATACTTCATGGGATACTTAAGCGGTTTCGCCGGCACTGTGTGTACGACATACAATGTCGACTCGACAAGCGGCTCTGACGGCCCCGGACTTGCCGGAAAATGGGGTAACCCTTACATATCGAGCTGGCCGGTGCCGTTCTCAATCGATATCAGCGAGGAAGAAGGATTATTCTTTGTGGTCTGGGACCTGTTCAAATCGAATGTTGAAGTCTGGACATGGGATCAGCCAAACGATCCTCCGCCGCTGGTGATTGACGCGTCCAATACCGGTGATATCCGTGGACTCGATACAGACGGGTCTGGCGGATGGTGGAATGCGTATTTCCCGGAATTCGGCTTCGCCCAGGGCGTGAAGCATTTCATTCCCGACGGCGGTGGCGGATATATTGAAGATTCCGATAATGGATTCCAGCTCCCCGAGGCATGGGGTACTGTATATGAAGTTATCTGCATCCCATCCGAAAATCGATTGTTGATATTGGGTGGAATTGATAATGGCAAATTGCGGTCGTATGACACGTCGACTACTCCGCCGACTTATATCGAAGACCTGACAGGAATTTTCTCGGGACCGCTGGAATTTGTCACATTTGGCGTGGACAAACCATGCGATATGGATATTGACTGGTCCGATCCTGATATGGCGAAATGCCGGATTGTTGTCTGGGGAAATCTGGCGTCAGGTAACGGCGAACTGGTGAAGATCGATTCCGATCTGAATGTCCTCGCGGGACCAATCGCGGTCAACCAGGGATATTATAATTCGATTGCGATCAATCCCGAGGAGCACACGGTAACACTGTGGCCAAAGCGCGGAGCCGGTGGCGGCGAGTATACGCTGGTAGAGACTCCGGCGGGCTGGTGATTTTGGTTGTGAACCCTTGTGTAAAACATGGGTAACAAAGGACTTATAAAAGAAATCAGGAGCAGCGGGCCAGGTTCCTATGATTTTAACTACATTGGATTGAAAAATAGTGATATCCTCCCGGAAAATATCCGGGGGTTTTTATTATGCTTAATGCGGTTGTTGCAGGACTGGGTATACAGGGAGTAGCGATTGTCTATGCGATGGATAAGCTCGGTTTCAATGTAAGTGGAGTTGAGTTATCCGGGGATACATTAAAATCAGCCGGTGAGACATTCGTGAAACTTGGGATACAACCTGAGATTTATACTGGCGACGCTATCGAGGGTTTCGATAATGTAATAGTCCCGGAAGAACCGGACATTGTAATTTCAGCACTTCCATTCAATTTCAACTATGCGCTTGCATACAGATGTATCAACCACGGAATCCGGTACTGCGACCTTGGCGGTAACATAGAAACTGCGGACAGGATAAATGCACTGGCGGATGAAAAAGGGTCAGCACCTGTGATGACGGACCTTGGATTAGCACCGGGTATGGTGAATGTAGTTGCAGAGATCGGCGCAGTTGAAATCGGGAATGTGGAATCCGTAAATATACGTGTGGGAGGACTTCCGGTAAATCCCACCGGCACACTCAAATACGG
>DASWIV010000219.1:0-7798 GCA_036397475.1 bacterium | reverse complement strand
GACTGGTATACCGGTCGCGCGATGGAAATGGTTGAGGATGAAGAGCGGAAAATGTGGGAGGACGCGAGGTATTTGTCACCGGAGCAGGTTCATAGAATCGGTGAACTGACAATCGCCGCGGATATGTACTCTCTGGGAATTGTCTTATACCACATGCTTACGGGATTCCCCGTTTTTCACGACCCGGATGAAAGCAAGGTCCGGTATCAGCAGGTTTATGTCGATGCGACCCCGCACATCGATTATTACCGCCAGATCCCTACTGTCGTAAAGGAAATTCTGATCACGGCCCTGCATAAAGACCCGTCCATGCGGTTCCCGTCGATGGTCGAGTTCAAGGAAGCGGTGGCGTACGCACTTGCCGCGGTAAGTTTCAAACGCGCAAAACGCACCGGATCTCTCGCGGGACAGGTGATCGATAACGCGTATGAAATCATGGACGAGATGGGTACCGGCCAGTTCACTTCAATTTACAAGGCTCTTGAAAAGGGACGGGATAAATTCGTTACCCTGAAATTCTACGATGAGAAATTGTCGCGTGAAGAGGGATTTGTCAGGGCTATCAACAAGGACCTGTATACACGCGCACAACTTAAGCATCCTCATGTCGTCGATTTTATCGCCCAGGGATGGCACGCGAATCAATATTACATTGTTGAATCCTACGTACCCTCGTCACTTTCTACAATCCTTGAAGACAGGGGAAAACTCACAAGCGAAATGGCTCTCAGGATTATCCGGAAAATTGTCGCGATACTTGAGTACCTGAACACAAAGGGCGTAATGACGTGCCACGGTGAGTTGAAACCGGAACATATCCTTATAAATCCCGCCGGCGACGACGTTTATATCAAGGACTTCAGGCTTCCAGAGACAAATAAATTCATCCATGAGAATTTTGGAGTGCCACCGTCGGCTTATCCTTACATGGCACCGGAAATTCTGGTCGATGATCCGGAATCGCCTCCCGACCAGAGGGCGGATATATATTCTCTCGGATTGCTGTTGTACAGGCTTGTTGCAGGTGAGACACTTTTCAACGGCACTCCTGAAGAAGTGATGAACGCGCACCTGGAAGACGATGCCGCTCCCCGAATTCAGGATAGATATGAGATCCCGCTTGTATTCCACGACATACTGATCAAGTCACTCGAAAAAAATCCCGGTGACAGGTATCAGACATTCGCTGAACTGTCGGAGGATATTGATCATCTCCTGGGTGGAAGTAACGACCAGGGAATAAATATACAACTTATCGACCAGGGAACCACAATCAAGGGAAAATTCCGTCTCGAAGAGAGGATGGCGGATATAGGCGGCGAACACGGACCGTCGCCGGGCAAGGACCTCGTAATTTACAACGCCACACACGTAACCACAGATACTCCGGTTATGGTCTGGTTTTACAGGATACCCAAGACAAACCAACTCGATGCCGACTGGGGCGAGAGGCTCAAGGCGTACGAGGACTGGGAACATCCGAATATTCTGAGGATTCTCGACCACGGCAGGGATAAAGGAGCGTACTTTTTCGTAAGCGAACTGAGGCATCATACAGCCGCGGATTATGTGGCGGAACATGGTCCGATGAGTGAATCGGATGCTGTAAAACTCGGACAGAATATCGCGGATGGATTGAAGTTCCTGAAGGCACAGGGTGTAGATTATTTTGGGCGAATATCCCCTGAAAGCATATTTGTCGTATCGAGTCCGAAACTTAGAGCAAAATTAACCGGACTTGAGAGGGATATTTTTTACGACTCAAGCTCGAAACTCAACCGCGCGGAGTATCTCAGCCCCGAGCAGGTGACCGGAATCGGCGACCTGACAACAGCTTCGGATGTTTACTCATGGGGGCTTCTGCTGTACTACCTGGTTACGGGAAAGGACCTGATCCACGGCGAACCTCACCAGATAGCCGGACTGCACGTATATCACGACCCCTCATCGGACCTGGATACAGCGCCGATCACCAAGGACCTGAGAAGGATTATCGAGCGCGCGCTCAAGAAGGATTTCACATCGCGATATTCATCGTGGAACGAAGTCCTTGAGGACCTCGAAGATTATCACGCGAATGTCGTGGCGAGGGAAACCGAGGATGTTAACCTGTCATTCATCCCCGGCTCGGCAAGTTATTACTCGGTGATGGAAGTATCGGACGATCTCCCCGAAGATGAATTTCCCGCCGAGGAGGTAAAAACAATGTACGCGATGCGGTACCCGCTTTTGTCGATTGGCGTACGGGGATCGTTCGCGGTCGCGTCAGGGGTCGGCCCGCCTGCGGACGCTGCCAGGTGCGCGAACCTCGCGCTTAACGAAGCTGAGCAGGTATTCTCATATTCGTCGCTGAGCCGCCTCGATCTCCTCGACGATCCTGGACAGCTTGGTGTCTCGGCGTTTCAAAGGGCGAATGGAGTCGTTAACCAGGAAGCGTTCAGGCTGAACAAGATCGGCACGATTGGCGCGGAAATGGTTGTCGCTTATATCCTGAAAAATCGGCTTTACCTAGCCCGGGCGGGATCGGGTTTCGCTTATATGCTCAGAGCGGGAACAATCAGGACCTTCCTCAGAAGCACCCGGGAAAAAAGCATGATCGGGAAGGAACTGACCATCACTCCCGATATGACCGAGCGCCACATGAGAACCGGCGATGTGCTGATCATAGGTTCGTCGGAACTGGGACGGGTATTATCCGAGGTCGAGATACGTAATTGCGTGACGAGTACCATTGATTCACAGGACGCTGCTGAAAGAATCATCACCCTTGCGAGTTCGAGATTTAAGGGAACCAGAGCTACTGAGAGCAAGGAAGGCATGTCGTGTGTCGTGGTGCAGTTCGGTGAAGTCATGGACACCGCCAAATTCTCACCTGGTTCTTTCCCCGCGGCACCGGTGATTCATCATTATGTGACCAAGGGTTCGCAGTTGCTCGAGGAAGGCATGGTCGATAAGGCGTTGACGGAACTGACCAAGGCTCTGGAAATTAAGCCTGACAGTTTTTCAGTAAATTTCCAGCTGGCTCAGGCATACCGTCTGAAGGGGCAGCTTGAGCTTGCAATTAAGCACTGCAGGAAATCGCTGGATCTTTTCCCGGGATTCGCCGACGGGCATATACGAATGGGCGATATTCTCTATGAAAGAGGAAATATAGATAAATCAAGGGAAGAGTACGAGATGGCAGTCGCGGCTGCACCGAACTCACCGTCAGTTTATAACGCCCTTGGCGCTTATTACTTCCGGGAGGCGCTGTTCACTCTGGCAATCAGGGCATTTAAACGGGCTCTGGAAATGGACCCTCTCAATGAAAAAGCGAAGAACAGCCTTGAAGTCTCGCAAAAACGCGCGAGAAGCATTACCGGAGCGATGGCTGAAACTACGAGCAAAGTGAAACACGGAATTCGCCGCCCATTTTCGCAGCGCGGGAAATCAGGCAAAGTGAAAAAGAGGAAGTAATATGTAATTCACTCGATGAGAAATACCAAGGCCCGACAGTTATGGAGGGCTTTTTTCTATCAGCGCTCTTTAACATTCTTGCCTTGGATTCTTAATTCCGCATTTCCGGTGATATTAATATTGATTAACGGTATGAAAATTCATCCGGAAACCCTGCATCGCTATATCGAGGACGCCACAGACCTGATCCTGACCAGCACTCCGTCGGGACGTGTGACGTTCGCGAATAACTTCGCCGCGAAAATCCTCGGTTATCCGAAGGACAAGTTGCTGCGAAAACCGCTCCTGTCGCTGGTGGAGGAACATTCGAGGGATCTTGCGGACGACCTGTTCGAATTCATCAGAAAAGGCGAAGGCTGGCATGGCGAAATTCTCCTGCAACGGGAAAATGGAGATGTTTTTCCGTCGTACGTTTCCGCGAATCCTATCCTGGATGTTGAAGGTGTACTGGAAGGTATCTTATTTGTAGGGCACGACATCTCCGAGAGGAAGAAATTCGAGGAAGAGTTGCGGAAACGCGCTGAGCTTGGAAATTCGATCCTCAGGTCTGCGCCCATCGGAATATTTACACTTGATACCACCGAGAAGATCAAAACAATAAATCATGCCATGACGGCAATGCTTGGAAGCAAGCCTCCAAACGCCCTGATAGACCAGAAATTCGACACCATATCCAGGTATTTTAATCCTGACCTGCTCGAATATATCCGCTACGCCCTCCAGGGCGATGAGGCGAGAATTTATAATCGCCCTCTTTCGATAGATGGGCCGAGAGATATCACTGTCAGCCTGATCGCGGTTCCTCTCAAGGACTCCATGGGAAGCCAGGATGGTGTACTTGTCCTGGTTGAGAACCGGACCGACGCGGTCCGGGTGGAAGAGCAGCTCCTGCAGGCAGACAAACTGGCAACCACAGGATTCCTGGCTGCTGGAATCGCTCACGAGATCAACAATCCACTGGCAGGGATACGGACAATAATCGAAATGCTGGAGCGCAGGATCAAGAAACAGGGTGGAGATATAGACCCTTACCAGAAGGTGCTCGGGAATATCGACCGCATCAGGGACATAATCAAACGGCTCCTGGAATATGCGAATCCGGCATCTTTACAGCCGGTCAAATCCGACATAAATTCGTTGACACAGCAGATCCTTGAATTCTTCAAATATCATAAGTATTTCATGAATATTAAAGTAGTCTGGAATCTCGACGATGAGCTTCCGGAAATAGTTGTCGATCCGAAACAGATACAGCAGATCATACATAACATAGCGATGAACGCTGCCCAGTCAATGAAAGATTCAGGAGGGAAACTTACCATCGCGACGAGGCTGATGAAGGTTGAAGATGATAAATTCATTGAACTTTCGATGGCTGATACAGGTCAGGGTATTAAAGAAGACATAATCAGGCGAATATTCGATCCCTTCTTTACCACTAAACCCCCTGGCGAAGGCACCGGACTTGGATTATCGGTAAGCCATTCGATCGCCAAGAACCACGGCGGAAGCCTGATCGCGAGAAATCATCCGGATGGCGGCGCTGAATTCATACTGAGACTTCCGCTGGACGGGGCAGATACGGAAAAGTAGAAATTTCGAAAGCGGCGAAAATTCATTGACAATATAACCCATGTGAAATACGATGATTGTTTGTGCCGAATTGCGTCCGGGTGGCGCAAAATTTGGCAAGGAGAAAATATTCGTAATGGCAAGTAAGAAACGGCGGACCAGGACACGTAGAGAAGGACTGGTAGCCTCATTAAGAGATCCGAAGAAAATCACTATCGCATATATTGTTGCCGGGATCGCGCTGGTATTCGGCGGGTCGCTCGGATTTGGCGCAAGTAACTGTGGCGAACAGATGGCTCCCCCGAACCCGTACCAGACTAACTCCGCAACCGATTCGATCGCGGCGGTCCAGGACAGGGTCATCACATATCAGCAGTTCCGTGAAGCCTGGGAAAATTCCGAAATGATGAATCAGCAGAATATTGTGCTGCGGGCACCGGAAGCTACAGCGGACGCGCAATACCGAACCTTGAGACAGCTTATCGACATGGAGTACTTTGATATAAGAGCCGGAGAGATCGGAATTGTGGTAACAGATGATGAAGTAGAGGCAGAGCTCGACACGTGGAGAGAACAACTGATCCCGGCGTCTGAAACCGCGCAGGACCGTAGCTTACTCCAGAGGTTCGGCGACTTTTTATCGTCCGCCAAGCGCGACCAGGCTTTCGAGGCAAGAATAAAAGCGCTGAATCCCGGTCTGTCCATTGATAAGTTACGAAAGTTGATCCGGCAGAAAATTATGTCGGAAAAATATGTCAAGGAACTCCAGGAAAACATCCGGAACGACCTGATGACCGACTTGATGGCAAATGCGACCCAGATCCGGGAAGATGTAAGTCATGAGGTCAAGACGTTCCAGGAATATGCCATGGAAGAGTCCGACCACCAGGAATCGGCGGCATCAGGAGGATTCATACCGCTTCTTAAACGGGACGATACTTCGCTCCCTGCAGCGGTTGTAACCAACGCGTTCACACTTCCTATCGGTGAAATCAGCGACCCGATCCCCGTTAACGGCGAGTCTCCGGACCTCGGAGTCTGGATGGTGACTGTCGTGAGCAGGAAAGAAGCAAGCGGAACCGAATGGGATGAAGCACGGCCACTGCTTTACGATCAGCTTCTGCAGGAAAAACGTGAAAAAGTCGAAGCCGGCGAGCTTGAACTTCCGGAAGACGGAAACCTGATCATAGATGAAGACGAACTTAAAAACGCCTATGAAGAAGCCAATATCAGGGTCATATTTCTCCAGGCCGACGATCCGATGCAGAAGGTCCAGGAGAATGTTAATGATGACATCGAGAAAATGAACATAGTTATCAACGACCCTGAGTTAAGGGCAACCCATCACATGTACCTTGAGCAGTACGACCTCGCAGCCCACGATCTTTACGAAGCGCTTGACGCGAATTTCAATCGCCCGGCCCAGCAGGGAGATATTGTTGATATCCAGTACGCTATTGATGCGGAAGAGGCGCGACTTCGATATTTAATCGGAAATTTCTGGGCCACTCTCGCGTTCCTGCAGCAACGGGACTGGTTTATGGCCATCCAGGAAGATTTCTTCTCGAATCCCGATATGATCGACGGTGAATTCCCTGAAGTACCAGAAGCTATCGAGCTTAATCAGCAGGGATATTTTGTACTATCACTGCTGAATTTAAATCGCGCTATCGAGATCGAAGACAGGCAGCCATTCGCTCACAAGCAGAGAGCTTCGATCAATATTACACGTGAGCAGCTCACACCGGCTCTCATCCACGATATCCAGACCGCGTACGAATTCTCATCTGACAGTTTTGACCTGGTTAACGAAGTACGTGGACTTGTCAACGCTGTTGTCACCGCAGATGATAAAGCGGTGGAAGCTGCCGGTGGAGAAAGACCGGACCCATGGGTGGCACAGGTTCTTCCGGAGGAAGAACTCGGAATCACCCTTGCGGATACCGATCAGAACTGGCTCCCGGATGAAACTCAGACCGATACCATCACACCGGAAGAGTCCGGCGAGATGGCGGAAACGGATGAAACCCCTCAAGCAACCGATGAAGCTCCCCCGGGAGCAAACGATGATGCCATCAATCCGGATACACCTGTTGAAGACGCGGATGTAACTGATGATAGCAGCGAGGGCAGTACGGTCGGTGAGGATGTGGAAACTCCCGAATCACCTGAAATCAGAGCTTTACCGGGAGTACCGATCGTTCAGAAAGCTACCGCCTCCGGACCTCTATCGGCGGAAGACCGCCAGACGCTGGAAGATCTCCAGGCGGAGATCGAGGTCAAATACCAGGAATTGCTCGAAATCAGGCAGCAGCAGCAGGCTGAACAGGATGCAATGCGGCAGCAGCAGATCCAGCAGTTACCGGTGAATGAACCGGACGAGCCGCCGTCAGACGACGCAGTCGGACTTCTGACTGACGAATAGCCTGAATAGATCCTGAATTTCATTTTTCATCTGAAATTTACAATGCCCCGTAGCAGGGGCATTTTCTATAATCTCAGGAATTCGGGAGCATGATAAATTCGGAAACGCTTTACAAGGCTAAAATTTTACGTATAATTTTAAGTTACGGTGTAGTATGAGGAGGTATATGGTACTGGTTCACCTAATTTAACCGACAGAAATACTTCTGTAAATTCCGGTCTATCAGAAACATTATATATAATATCTCAAAGAACAGGCTGCCAGTTGCCGATATATCCACATGTATACCTGCTAAAATCCACAAAAAAACGGACAAATAAAAAAATGAAAAGCAGAACAAGATAC
>DASWIV010000218.1:0-9997 GCA_036397475.1 bacterium | reverse complement strand
ATCGTCAGAACTCGTTATGCCACGTTCTTCGTCCTGCTTTTGCTTAATATCCCTGGCAAGATCGGCTTTGTTCTGGTCCGGATCGATTCCCCTTGCTTTCATCGCTTTATTACGAATATCCCTTGGAAGAGGCGTCACAATTACATGCATGTCGCGTCCTTCCTTGCGAGGGGGCGCTTCCATTTTACCTAAGTCTTTAATTTCTTCAAACGCACGCTCTATTAATGCCTGGGCCACTTCGGGGTGGGCGTGCTCTCGTCCCCTGAACATCACCGTGAGCTTGACTTTATTGCCCTGGCTGAGAAATTTTACCGCCCGTCGGATTCTCACGTCGAAATCGTGATCGCCGATCTTCGGACGGAACTTGCATTCCTTAACCTCGACCTTGGTCTGCTTGCGTTTGGTTTCCTGCTTTTTCTTTTTATCGTCGTAAAGATACTTGCCGAAATCCACAATTCTGCAGACTGGTGGGTTTTCGTTAGCAGCGACTTCAACCAGGTCCAGACTCTCGCCTTGCGCCTTCTCTATGGCGTCACGCACGCTCATGACTCCTAGCTGTTCTCCAGCAGAGCCAATTACGCGGACTTCTCGTGCGCGGATCTGAAAGTTAACTTTTGCTCGCGGCTCGTATTTTCTTGGCCGCCTTACGCGACGTATAATAAGCCTCCTGTACCGCAGTAGCGGCAATCTGTAATCATTAACAAAAGACGCGCCAAAAATCAACCGGCGCGACAATTTGTCCGGTCATGGTGGGCGCGATTGGAATTGAACCAACGACCTCTACCTTGTCAAGGTAGCGCTCTAACCAACTGAGCTACGCGCCCTTGTGGGCAGGAAATACTATACCAACGCACCCGAAAAATCAATCTGGAGGCGGCGACCGGATTCGAACCGGTGAATCAGGGTTTTGCAGACCCGTGCCTTACCACTTGGCTACGCCGCCGGATCATGGAGCGGGAAACGGGATTCGAACCCGCGACCCTCAGCTTGGGAAGCTGATGCTCTACCAACTGAGCTACTCCCGCATGGTGATTTCCGGGGCACTAGTATATACATTAATGGGGAACGAAAATCAATGGATTTGGCTCTACTAATCCTCTCCTCGCACGTCAGATAGAGACTTGAACTCTATTTTCTCAGAATTAGGCAAATTCCGATTTAGAACCTATCCTCATAGCCATCGCTTCCTAGGACAATTATCACTCCATCAGGAATCCCGTCAGGCGTACCGAAATTTTTTAAAGGTACACTTGAAGTTGAAAAGGTCAGATATGCCGCGCCCGGTCAGGGGGCGGATGAGGGTCGTGTCTGGATTAACAAAACGCAGTATTTCGAGGGTATTCCGCCGGAAGTATGGGAGTTTAACATCGGGGGTTACCAGGTTTGCCTCAAATGGCTTAAGGACAGGAAAGGCAGGGAACTTTCATTCGATGACATCACTCATTACCAGAACATCGTTTCAGCGTTATCAGAGACCATCCGATTGATGAGAGAGATCGATAAATCTATAATTGCATACGGCGGTTGGCCTATCAGTTAGAAAATTCAAGTCTGTTACGTGATGTGCTCCTTTGCCTAGAAATTACTTTATCACTCTGAACAAATAATTCATCAACTTCTCGGCGTGTTTGAATTTAAAATGCAGATGCGGACCCTTAACATCATTCATCTTCCTGCTGCCGTCCCTCGACTGCGAGTACCCGAACAATCCAACCTTATCCACTCCCTGTCCTGGCTGCTTCTCTGAAAATATCGCCGCGAGCTCATCTGTGATCTCCATGCCTTTACCATCCGCATAAAAGATAGTCTCGCACAGGAAACAGCAGTCCCTTTTCAGCGCCATCCTCCTGTCCGTGACCCCGTCGAATATGAACTCGTCCTCTAAAAACGAAAAATAGCCCTTGTCTGCAGGGTGAATAATATCCTTGGCAAAATCCGGCATCCCGTCCTTGTTTACCTTCGGATGCAGGTCTGTCCGACGTTTGTATCCCATCAGGTTGCCAACCACTACCACCGGGTCGACATGCAGCGGGGATACATTTACTTCCGGCTTCCTGGGATGGGGGACAAAATCAAGCGATTTAAACTCCGGCTTCTTCAGCAGCGACGCCGCTATTTCAAATGTCATCACCCGTGTGACCTTCCCGAGCCATAAGACCTTCCTGACATTTTCCTTCGAGACTTCACTGACTCCCATCATGTACACATCTGTCTGAAGCCTGTAATCGTCCGTGTGCGTCAGGAACCGATCCCGCATGTATTTTCGAAGATTCGCGTCCCCCGGACCGAAAAAAAGAATCCGGTCGTTCACCGGAAACGGTATGTTGCCGTCAATTTTATCGGGATTCTTTCCCGGCTTGACGACATAAACCAATACCTCGCAATCCATAGGCAATCTGGACTCCTTTCAGTTGGCTAAATATATCACATCACCGGTTTCTCGTGTACCGTTTGGTCTTATTAATAATGGGTTCAGTCGATTTATCGATTTTATGTTAAGCATGAATTATCGATTGGGGAGGTTATCGATGAAACTTGACAGCTCTGATATCGACAACGGGAGGATGATGACTTACCGTTGCACCCGTGAATACGGCAATTGTTCGCCGTCAATGACCTGGACAGAAGTGCCCGAAGGAACTGTTGAATTCGCCCTCAGATGTATCTGCACGACCAAGACCATGGACGTAAAGACTCACTGGCTTGTTTATAAAATCCCAATTACAGTGACAGGCATTCCTGCCGGATTAAACCCGAACTATGAGGTCCCGGTACTCGGAAACTGCATGCAGGGATTAAATGATTTCGGGAGTGCCGGTTATGACGGCCCGTCAATGCCATGGTCGCTCGATAACATGTATATTTTCACACTTTACGCCTTAAGGGAGCCATTAGCCCTGGGTCACGGAGCGATGCTTGAAAATTTCATGGACGCAATCGAGGGCAAAATTATCGAGCAGGCTGAATTGTTCGGTTTGTTCTACGTGGGACAGGTTGGCGCCGAGGAGTACAGGTAAGAACCCTTATTGAAAGGCCATATAAGCCGGAAATTCAACGATTTGCAGAATTCATTCAAGGCTTCCTCAGCTTCTTCGCGAACGGAATTTTCACTATCAATGACATCTCCCAGTAATCTGGCATCTCCGCCGCAATCTTCCATCACTATTAGTGCCTTTTCCGTGTCCCCTCCATAGAGATCGGGAAACAGGCCTGATATCTCAGGTATTGAATTTACAAATTCCAGTCCGATCCATTCCCTGTAAGGAGTGTATTCCTGTTTACTCCAGAACCTGATAATCGCAGACCCGGGGATCCCTGTGTCACCTGGATTAAGGGCGCACCTGATAATAACCGTACCGAGATTAGACCAGTCTGCGACCACCTCTGAACATTCGAGACTTATTTCCTCATTGAAGTAATTTTGCACAACTGCCTCTGCGGCCGCACATTCATTTCGATATTCATCCGGGATATTGATTAGCCTGCCCCTTGAAATCTCAGTATGATACTCATGTCAGGAAATATTTGATCAGCCAGTCGATACGTCCCCGCTTGACGAAGTGGATGCCCGAAAATTTCATTATTTCTCTTACCTTAGCGCGCTGCTCCGCCTCATAACAGTGAGTCGGACATTTTTTGCATGCCGGCTTTGGATCGTACGGGCAATGTTCAAGCCGATTTTTGCCGTACCTGATTAGTTCGGCACAGCCATGGCACACTTTTCCGGCATCGGTACGGTGATGGTGATTGCAGTAAACGGAGGTAAACTTCTCGAGGATCTCGATATCCCTGTCAATCACGGCCTGAGACTTTTTCCCCCTGCGAACCCTCAGCCTGTTTTTTGGAACCGTATATGATGCCATTATTTAACCGGAATTATTATCTCATTATTAAAATAAGCGGTCAATAATACTGGACACCCGTCGGGCGGATGGAGTTGAGGTAAAAATATTTTTACTTAATCGCTCTTAATTCGGCGGTTCAAACCGATTATAATAGTGTTAGTTAATAAATATAAAGAATCGATTATAATATTTAACCATGGTTAATAAAATTCTACACCTCACACTTATCCTGATTATCGCCGCCGCGGTCGGCGGATTCTTTATCGGATCGTCGCCCGGCTCGAAAGCAGCCGACACTCCGACGGCTGAACCGGATGCGCAGCAAGCTGACATCCAGCAGGCCGTAGTCAGAAATCCCATGACCCCGGTACTGGAATCCAACGGCGACGTTCTCCTCTACGATTTCGAGGAGCCGGATGAGGTGGGACGATTCTGTTATGGCAACGTGAATGTTTTTGTCGAGAATGCCGAGGAGATATCGCGGACAGGCGAAAATTCAGTCGCGGCAACCTATTATGTCGGCTCCGACCGTCAGGGAAAAAGGATTCTTTTCTATACCCTGTTACATCCTGCGCATGGACGCATGAACAACTGGAGTCCGTTCGCCGAATTCCAGGCAAGCATTTACAATCTCGAGGATTTTACAGTGAATCTGGATGTCGAATATTCGGACGGAGTTACGTCCGTATGGCGCCGTTATTCGCTGCCTCCCGGGGTATGGAGCCGGATACGCCAGCCGTTGTCTGATCTGAGCGACAATGGCCTTAACACCTCAAACATGAAACGAATCAGCTGGACTGAACTCGACACCGACATCCAGGATATCAACACGCTCTATTTCGATGATATAAGATTGACCGGGGCGGATTACTCCCGCGCCGAGTCGGTTGTACAGGCGGCGTGGGAAGGATTCGAGCATTGGTCAATGGAAGAGGGCGGCGACGTCAAGGCGGAATATATACCGACCATTCATACCGACGATAGCAGAATTTCCGATATCCAGGAAAAATATAATTGCGGGCATATTGATGGATATGTCGTTACGGATGTAGCCGTCATTGGCGGTGGCATGGCAGGAAGTTCAGCCGCGATAGCGTCGGGCAGAATGGGAGTCGAAACACTCCTCATCGAGCAGTACGGTTTTCTTGGCGGGATGGCAACAGCCGCGCTGGTTTCGCCATGGATGCCCAACTGGACAGCGGGGCGTGATCTGTCCAAAGGCATCTTCATGGATATTTTCCAGGAACTGAAAAACAAGGGAATGGCAGAGCGTGATAATCTCCGCCCCGGATTGATCTGGTTCGACAAGGAAGGGCTGAAATATGTCCTGAATGAGCTTGTGGTCGACTCCGGCTCAAAAATGATGCTTCACTCATGGGCTGAAATGCCGCTCGTGATCGATGGAAAAGTCGAAGGCGTTATTGTTGACAACAAGTCCGGACGGCTGGCGATTCTCGCGAAGGTTGTCATTGACTCGACCGGAGATGGCGATATGGCGGCTGGCGCCGGGGCTCCGTATGAGATTGGAAGGGGCTACGATAACAATACCCAGGCGACCACATTGTTTTTCAGGATGGGCGGCGTTAACACCGTTACCGCGTTCGCCGATCAGGGTGCGAGACTCCAGCGGGCGGGCGGACAGGTCACCGCGGAATTCATGTACAACGACATTTTCAAGAACGCCGTCGCAAATGGAACATTTCCCGCTGATATACCTATCAGTACTGTCTATTTCGAACGGACCATGAACGATGGTGTCGTCAGTATCAACGCGACAAGGGCGTTCGAAGTTGACGCGACAAATGTCAATGACATGACATACGCAAGTGTGGAAACACGGCGTCAGGCTTTGTTTCTTGCAAATTTCATGAAGGAAAATATCCCGGGCTTTGAACATGCTTACCTTCAGGAAACGGGCACACAGATAGGCGTACGGGAATCAAGACGTATCCTTGGCGAATACCAGTTGACGGGAAGGGATGTCCTTCACAACGCCAGGTTTCCCGATGTGATCGCAATGGGATCGTTCGGGATTGATATCCACTGTGCCGATTACACGGGATGTGGTGTGGTTGGCCTTTCTCTTGACGAAGGCGCCAGTTACGATATTCCCTACAGGTGCCTTGTCCCGCTCGAGGTGGATAATCTTCTGCTTGCCGGACGCTGCATCTCGGTGTCACATGTGGCTCTCGGATCGGTCAGGATTCAGGCTATCTGCAGCGCTACAGGTCATGCAGCGGGTGTCGCGGCTGCGCTCTGTGTACAATACGGTACCACTCCACGGGAACTTGAATACCCGCTACTCCACGACGCCCTGCTCGCTCAAAATGCCGAGTTGGGATCTGCAACACGAATGGCGGGATTCTGATATAATCCTTGATTGCCATGCGAAATTTTCCAGTAGATTTTTCGGATGATCAGCCGCTGGATATCCCGTGGCCTGATGAGATAAAAAACGAGCGCTTAATGCTCCAGGGCCTGGACGATATCGATCTTGGCGAGCTTCTCAAGGAAATTTCGAAAATCCGACTCGAAGTTGTCAAGTCCGCGCGAAAACGTCCGGATGCCACTCAGCCCCTGTCCGAAGAGAAGGGAATCAGGTTCCTCACGACAGCAATAAACGAGCTGCGCAGGCTGCAGCCTGAGATAGCAGCCCTGCAGGAAATAGTTGTTGAGAACACAAGGGAAGAATTCCTTGAAGACCTGTTCCCGACAATCGATGCCTTTGACAGATTTTTCGAATCTGTCAAGTACGTGACCGATCCCAGGGCGATAAGATATATCGAGGGGATAAAAGCGATCTATTCCAGCGTGATGCAGATACTCAGGAACAACGATGTGAAGGAAATTCCCGCCCATGGCACATTTAATCCGAAATACCAGACCGCATTCGGGACCGAGGTTCGCAATGACATCCCTCCTAATACCATAATCAGGGTCGAACGCAGGGGATTTATAAAGGGAAAGAAGATACTGCGCACACCAGATGTAATAATCAGCCTCAGGGACGATCTGGTCGGGGAATAAACCACTCCGTTAAAAATTTTTAAATCCTTTTCAAATCAGGGTAAAATGTTACATTGAATGTTATTTTCTGGTATCCTTGCACATTGCTCAGGTACTGGTTTTTTATGATAATAGTGCCGGTGTCTTAACATTTTTTGAGGATGTAATTTGACAGGATCAGGGATCAAGCCATAACCGGGAGGTGCCGGAAGGTAAGGCGCACATATTAATTTATTTGAATTCATCGTGCGGTTTATCTCCACCTTCTCCGGTTAACAAGGAGATCAAATTCAATGATAGTTGGGATTGACTTAGGTACAACTACAAGTCTTGTTGCCGCTATTAAGGACGGGAAACCGGCTTTAATCCTGAACGAACGCGGCAAGACCATTACTCCAAGCGTGGTCGGTTTTTCGGAGTCGGGCGAATTGCTGGTCGGCGAAGCCGCTAAAAACCAGTCGATCGCTCATCCCGACAGGACTGTTTCATCCATCAAGAGGATCATGGGTACCAATCAGCGCGTGACTCTCGGGGGAAAAGAATATACGCCCCAGGAAGTTTCCGCACTGATACTCGCCAAACTCAAGAAGGACGCTGAAAGCTACTTTGGCTCGCCCGTGTCGGAAGCCGTGATCACCGTCCCCGCTTACTTCACGGACGCGCAGAGGCAGGCAACCAAGGACGCCGGAGAAATAGCCGGATTTACGGTTGAGAGGATCATCAACGAGCCTACCGCGGCTGCGCTGGCGTATGGATTCCAGCACCAGGAAGAGTCGAAAACCATTCTGGTATACGACTTTGGTGGTGGTACGTTCGATGTGAGTATCATCAAGATGGTCGAGGGTGCTTTCAAGGTGCTGTCGTCAGCCGGTAATAACAGGCTCGGCGGTGACGATATCGACCAGGTCGTCAGCGATTACCTGTTCCGGCAGTTCAAGGAAAAAGAAGGTATCGACCTCAAAAATATCGATGACGAAAAATTAAGGCTATCCATCAATCAGAGGATCAGGGAAGCCGCTGAGAAAGCCAAGATAGACCTCTCGACTCTTCTGGAGACCAATATCAATATCCCGTTCCTATATTCTGAAGGCGACGATCCCAAGCATCTCGACGTGACCCTTTCACGCGCTGAGCTTGAAAGCATGATCGAGCACCTGACAGAAGCGACAAAGGAACCGGTTGAACAGGCTATGGAAGCAGCCGGACTTGATGCGACAGGAATCGACGCTGTGATCCTGGTCGGAGGTACTACACGAATTCCGTCGGTAAAAAGATTCGTCACCGACATGCTCGACCGTGAGCCTCTTGCGGAAATTCATCCGGAGGAGTGCGTCGCCATTGGAGCATCGATTCAGGCAGGCGTAAAAGTGGGACAGCTCGACGACCTTGTGGTTGTTGACGTAGCCCCGTACACGCTGGGTATCGAGGTTGTATCAGACAGGTTCAGCCCTATCATTTACGCCAACACCGCGATTCCATGCAGCCAGAAACGGCGGTACGTAACGACATCCGATTACCAGACCGAGGCGAATATTCACGTCCTGCAGGGCAATCATAAAAAAGCCAGCAGGAACACATCGCTTGGCGAATTCGTCCTGACGGGAATAACCCCGAAACCCAAGGGCGAAAGTGTTGTCGAGGTTATTTTCGATTACGACGTAAATGGAATCGTCAACGTCACCGCGCGTGACAGGGATTCCGGGGCGAAGAAAAATATTATCATTAAGCAGTCAAAAGAGAGAATGGGACTTGATGAGAAGGATGAGGCGAGAGCAATGGTCGCCAATATTGCCTTCGCGCCATCGTCGGGAGCTCCACCGGATGATACTGATACTATCCCGATGGCGTCCCCCCATGACCAGGCTGGAAAGTCGTCGGCGCAGATTGAAGCCGAGTTTTATCTCAACGATGCCCGCGATTTCCTCCAGGACAAGGGTGGAAGCATTCCGTCCCAGATGAAATCCCAGATTGAAGACACAGTTCGCCAGTTGGAAAGCGCCATTAACGACAACAACGAGGAGAAAATTGACAAGCTTTCGGATACACTTCTCATGCAGTTGTCCGACGCCGATATTGCCACTTGATTCGGCATGTCCGGGGTGAATTCGGTAAGCGTTTAAATTGAGAATACCATTCAAGCGACGCCTCCCGGACATCCGTTCGAGAGGCTATTTTATTAACATCGCTTATTTCTGTCTTGTATAATGCTTCAGGTGCTTTACTTATGAGCGAAGAGAAAGTCATCGAGAATGAAAATCCTGTCGCCGAGGGTGACGAAACAGAAGAACCTATTCCACCCAACGGCATGTTCCGTGCGGATGAATCGCGGACAGGCTGCTATAAATCATCCGGAATTGAAAAATGCAACGGAGTCAAATGGAAGTTCCTTGGACGCGGTGAAGTCTCGGCGCCGGTGTGGCTCGATGGAAAGATCTTTTTCGGCGACCGTACAGGACTTCATGCAATTGATACATCAAATGGTTCAGAACTGTGGAAATTTGAACTCGAAGGCGGAATTCAAAGCGCACCGGCTGTAAATGAATCGATGGTGTTCATTGGCGGACGGAAAGAACTTTTCGGACTTGATATCAATGATGGCTCTGAAAAATGGAAATTTGAAACGCCTGATCAGGTAGATGGCACCCCACTAATCAAGGGCGATATTGTTTACTTCGGATGCAACGATCATTATCTGTATGCGGTTAATTTTATGACCGGCGAACTCGAATGGAAATGCCGCACCCGCGGAGGAATCGTCGGAGCACCGGCGATTTACAAAAAAAATATCTTTGTCGGATCGCTCGATGAAAATCTCTACATGATAAATCTGGAATCCGGCGAGACCCAGTGGAAATTCCGTACAGGTGGAATGATCACAGGCACGCCATTTGTCCACGATGAAATTGCGGTCGTGACAAGCTGGGACTGGAACATCTACGCCGTCAACCTCAAAATGGGCTCGGAGCGCTGGATGTATGAAACCCATGGACGAATCCAGGGTTCCCCCGCGGTCTCTGAAGATTCACTGGTTTTTGGAAGCGAGGATGGTTATCTTTATTGCCTCGACCTGAATTCCGGTGTAGAAAAATGGCTGTTCAGAACCAATGACGTTGTTTACACACCATCGATCGCCAATGGAAAGGTCT
>DASWIV010000217.1:0-14385 GCA_036397475.1 bacterium | reverse complement strand
CTTCTCTACCATACAGATTACTGGCTTCTCGTTTAATAAATATCCCATAGCTATCGCTGTCGCGTCATGGACTAGCCCAATATCAACATGAATATGCATCTGGGCCTGCTTATCGTTCTTGATTTCCTTCACGCACTCCCTGATGTCTTCCCACCGCAAAAACTGTCCGTCCGGTTCGAGAAATTCAGCTCCGTACTCCTGCCTCGCGTAATGTTCATCTCGCTCGAATTCCGCTTCTAATTGCGAACGCGGAACATTCGGATTTAGTTCCCAGGTTGGGAGTTGCACAGTCAGCATCCCTTCACGTTCGCCTCTCATCTTGAACAGGTCCCATACCACACCAGAACGTCCATTCGGCGATGTGGTGATCACCTTCAAAGATTTTTTCCCGAATGTCGCGACTGACGGCGCGAGTGCGTACCACATGGATCGGTCCGCAAGCGGACCGTTCGATTTCTGGAAATGCGCGAATTCGTCGAGGCATATGCACGCCGATGTCCTCCCGCGTGCTGATCTCGCCGACGATGTCAGTGTTTCATACAGGAGGGAGAAATGGTCGCTTTTGATATTTATGGGAATCTTCTCGGAGGGTTCGATTTCGGGACGGATGAGTCCCAGTTTACTGAGATAAGCAGCCAGGTATCTCTGGATAATTTTAGCCTGCCGGATTTCAGATGCGACATTGAGAAGTGAAATTGTCGTGCCGGGAAGTATGGGGACTGAATCGAGAAATTGTATATCCCTGCTAATCCTGCGAGCAATCCATGACAGGAGAATTGCAGCGAGTGTGCTTTTGCCTGAACGGCGTCCGGCAATACAGAGAAATTCATTTATCGGGGAATTGAATTGTACTTTAAATGGATCATTCGAAATGATTTCTGAATCCGGCGGCAGCCATAGTTTCGCATGGCTTCCGGAAATTCCCAGGAGGCTTTTGATGATTCTGATTTCTTTATCCAGTGAATTTTTGTATATGCCGTCATAGCTGAAACTTTCCGCGATCAGATCGACCAGAATTTTCTGTACACACGTTAGTGAAATGTCCAGGCCCCATTTCGATGCCGCGATCAACGTAGGTGATGCGTCGGATGGAAGCGATTTATTCCGCCACACGCGATTGATCAGGTGATTTTGAATTGTATCGTTTACGGTTTTTGAGGCCAATTTCCACTGACATCCCTGTTGCTTGTCTAAGCTTTAAGCCTCTCTTCAAGCCACACGACAACCTTCTCCCAGTTGTCATCTTCGATTTCACTGATCCGGTCGGCCAGGTCTTCGAGGATTTCAATGAATTCGATCTTGTCGAGGTGCTTCACGTAAAGCGTCATCTGTTCCTTCGAAAGCCGTATCAGGCCTGTAATGAGATCAAGTGATAGCTTAATGGCTGACCTGGATTCCGGGTCGTTATCCCCCTGAACCTGCTCCAGCAGGTCCTTCAGTTTATCCCTTGCCTCGTTGAACTCAATTTCAATGGCAGGGATCCTGTTGAATCTGTCTCCGTTCATTACATCCACTGCCCGAAATTATTATTTTTGTCCGGCAGGTCGTTCAGCCTGTCAAGCGACGTGAGCTCCCTCGACATGGAGATCATGTTCACCTGGTAAACAGAAAGACGAATTACCTTCTCGCGCCACCGTGCATTAGACCTTCTTACAATCCGGTCGTAAGAACTGATCTTTTTGAGAATCCTCGTGCAGCAATCACCGCACGCGCAATTGTCTGGATGATTTTCGGACCCTGGCCGTGGGCCAAGTTTGATAACACAACTGGTGTCTGCTTTACGCATGACCATCACCACCCTCAAATAGATAAAAGTTATGTGTCAATCCGGAAGATATGACCGGATCGCAGGGAACCAATCGGGGATGAAGCTCCGGAACCTAAAGTGCCGATACTTGCCTGATTTTGCCTATATCCCGGATAATAGTTCTCTTGGAAACCCCTATTTTCTTCCCGATCTCAACTGTGGAATACCCCTCCATGATGTACTTCATTATCAGGTTTAGCCGCGGGGAATGAGCATATCCAAGCTCCAGATCAATAATTTCGATAAGGATATCCTCCCACCGGGGATTCAGCCCGATGGCACGGTAATCAAGTATGAGGTTAGACATAAAAGAGCGCCTCTACGCTATCGTCAAGATAACACAGGATCGCTACTCTGTCAAGACAAAAATTGTAATTTAGACAATATTGAGGAGGATTAAGTAACTAAATAAGCAAAATTAATCAATATTTATCAATCTCTATCCCTTCCCCCTTTTCAACTAAGTTTGTTTCAGTCGTAAAAATCTAAAACAGCCCGAAATCATTCATTATCGGATCCGTGCTCCCGTAGTTATCCGGTAGACTCATCTGGTTCTTAACCTCAACCACTCCCTCGACAACCATCGCGACCTGCACAGCCAGATCGATCTCCTTCTGAGTGCCCAACTCTCCCGATATGGTCACTACCCCGTCCTTCACATTCACGATCAGTTTGTCGGCGGAGATATTTTTGTTGTCATCCAGTGCTTTCTTCACCGCGACCTGGATACTTGTATCTTTCGCGACACCGCATCCGACAATCGGCGCGATCATGGAGATAAGTATTGCGATACAGATTAATCTCGACATGGGATCCTCCTGAATGGATTCCTGTGTGTCAGTTAATGTCTATTATTATACATCATTCGATAATCATGCAATCACCGAATGAGTAAAATCTGTATCCGTTTGTAATCGCGTGCTGGTACGCCGCGTGGATTTTGGCATACCCCCCGAACGCCATTGTCAGGGCAAGCAGGCTCGACCGTGGCAGGTGAAAATTTGTGATCAGAACATCCACCGCCCTGAAATCAAATCCGGGCGTTATATATAAATCAGTTGGTCCCGAAAAAGGCTGGATTTCTCCATCGTAATTCACCGACGATTCTAGCATTCTTGTGACTGTTGTCCCGACCGCGATCACGCGCCCGCCATTTTTTCTCGCCGAGTTGATCGCATCAGCCGTCTCTGCCGTTATCTCTCCAGACTCCGTATGAATCTTATGGTCTTCCATTTCCTCGGTACGTATCGGGCTGAAGGTTCCCCAGCCCACCCTTAGATGAACTTCCGCTCGATGAACTCCCATCTCATTGATTTTCATTAAAAGTACCGGAGTAAAATGCAGTCCCGCTGTCGGTGCTGCGACACTTCCTTCCTGTTTCGCATAGACCGTCTGGTACCGCTCCATATCCCCGTTATACTCGGTGATGTAAACCGGAAGTGGAATATTTCCTGTCCTCTCAATTTCCCCGAACACATCGTCCACACCGGAAAACTCGACAACATCGTCGCCAAGTCCATCAGCCACCTCCACAACCTCGCATCTTAAGTCGCTTTCCGGAAACAGAACCTCATCGCCCGGTTCCAGACGTCGTTTTCTTCGCAAGAGTGCCTTGTACCGGTTCGACCCGGGTAAATGTTCAAGCAGAAATACTTCGATCCTCGCTCCCGACGGATGCTTGTATCCATACAGCCGCGCGTGCATTACTTTTGCGTTATTGGTAACGAGGATGTCCCCTGGTTTGAGGAGGGAAGGAAGGTCGCGAAAAATCAGGTCTGTGAAATCGTCCGAATTTTTCCTGACATGAAGCAGCTTCGAAGAATCGCGCGGCTCGGCGGGTGTCTGCCCGATTCTGTCATCGGGTAGCTGGTAATCTAGTAACTCAGTTTTCATGCAGATGGGATTTTAGCATGATTAAGAAGTCCATGGTGTTGACCTGGACATCCGATTAACCATGCCCTTACGGTTATGGTTCGGATCCTGCATGACTGGAAACGCAAAACTCCTCATACGCATTCCTAAACGCCGGAGCGCGGGATTCCTATCACGCATCCTGACTGGAAGCGCGAAACTCCAGTCACGCACCACTGGAAACGCAATGCTCCGTGTTGAGCAGCTAAAACTCAAACTCCGTACCCACTCCCTGTTTCACCGCCTGATCGTATACCGCCTTCGCGACAGAAAGATCCTGTATCGCAAGTCCGACTGATTTGAATAGTGTGGTCTCGTCATCCGACGTGCGTCCCGGAACATTTCCGAGAACCACATCGCCAAGTGATCCTGCCGCCTGATCAAAATTCCATGCGCCCTCGTTACAAGGGATAATTAAATCCCCAGCCTCGGCTTTGCACGCATCGACAAGATCGCAGATTACCCTGCTTTTCTGGACTGTTTTAGTATCGAGTTCCCTCATTCCCGGGGCGTGCGATCCGATACTGTTAATGTGCACTCCGGGACCAAACCAGTCACCATCGACAATCGGATCGTGAGCCGATGTTGCGAGGACGACAATATCCGCGCGCTTTACACCATCGGCAGGATCGCTGACCTGGTCAACTTCCACTCCGATCGCGTCTGATACCTTTTTTGAAAACTCATCCTTTTTTTCCTGAGGGTCAATTGAAAATGTAAGAAGTTTTTCAAGCGGACGGGCTTCATGGACGGCTAGAATCTGCGCGTACGCCTGCACGCCGGTCCCGAAAATCATTGCTGCTTTCGCGTCTTTCCGTGCCATGTGTTTCGTTGCGACACCGCTGACCGCACCTGTACGCATGGCTGTCAGGAAGCCGCCTTCGAGGATACCCATGGGGAATCCGGTTTTTTCATCCAGTATCAGGATAGTGCCGTAGATTGAAGGCAGCTCGAAATTCTTCGGGTTGTCAGGATAAACAGTGACGATTTTCGCTCCCAGTGCGGATAAACTCCTGATGTGAGTAGGCATGAACAGGACCAGGCCTTTTTCTTCTTCGAGGCGGATCGGGGTTCGCTGGGGCATGTTTGCCTTACCCGACGCCAGGTCGGCGAATGCACCTTCGACAGCGTCCATGCACGCACCCATTGTTAAAAAGCTCTGGATATCAGAACGGGAGAGTAGACGAGTTTTCATTTCAAGCTCCTGTCAGTTACTGACTAAAATTTAACCAGTCCGATAAGGGTAAAATAATGTTTTTTGATAAGAATGTCCAGAACGAATGAGCGTGGTAAAATATAAACAGTATATATTCAGGAACCAGTGGAGAGGATAACATGTGTGCAAGGATACTCCTCCCGGGTTTATTAGCCTTGTTAATTGCCGGCTGCAATTCCACGCAAGATCCAATTCAGCAGAAAACAGAATTCCCTGAAATTCTCGTTCATCAAAAGGAACGGGCGGCGGAAACTAACCGCTATTTATGGGGGTACTGGACAATTGAAGTTTCAGGTGACTCGGTCGAGGTAATTCCCGACCGATCTGCTGAATTGCACTTCAATACTGTCAGGCTTCTGGAATTAGAGCCCTGCTCGGTCTGCCTGAGGCTTGAAAATTTACAATTCCTTTCCCCATATGAATTGATAGTCGACTTCAGGCTACAGCACCCGTTCCCGGGACTGCTCAAGTACACAGGATTCGATGTCAGGGGAATTTTTATCGGGGATGAGGATTACACTTTTCCAGCCAGCGGAAGGCAGATTCCTTATGGCTATCAGGTCCCCCGCATTCTGAATCCCGACGGGTACACGGGGTTATTCAATCCGATCGATTACCCGGAAGGATCGGGAGCGTTTCCGGCACTTGCTTATATAAAGGGAAAATACGCGTTAGGATCAGGCCTTACGGCAAATCTGAACCCTTATGTCGCATATAGCCAGGACAATCCGCGTCGGATGTTTTATCCCGGAAGCGCCGAGGCGCGTACGGTTCATGTATTCAAGCCTTCGGGAAATTTGAAGTTCGGATATGCTGTCGATGCATCGTGGGTTTACACCGATAACGTTGTCGATCCGCTGACGGATTTTTCTTTGGCGGCTAATTCAATTGAAGCGTACAAAATAGTCCCTGACAAGATTAACGGTTACCAGATTTCGGCAGCAAATCCAACCGATATAAAGGTCGAAATTTTCGATCACCAGGGACTGGAGACTATCGATGGTGTGACCATTGAATCCCCCTTACTTTTCAATGGTGAAAAATCGCTTGAGTATGAATCGGAAACCCCGGAAGGCGGCTGGATATTTTCAGGATCATTTTCCAACGATCTCCACGCGATTACCGGGATTTATCCTGTTCTAATACGCGTTCGTGACACATGGACTGATGACAACCTTGGAAAGGTGGACGCTTGGCAGGTTGTAGATTCTTACATTAATACAACGCCTAATTCAGGCGGATGGGCAATTTCCTGGGGCAGCGAACTTCGCGACCGTGGAACGGCGATCTGCCTCGATTCAGAGCAAAATATCTATGTTTCCGGATACCGTACAATTTTCGGCGAGCGAAGCGCGCTCGTGACCAAAGTTAACCAGCAGGGAGTTATTTTGTGGGAGCGGGTCTGGAGAACTCATGGAATTCAATACGAGGAGCAGACGCATGGGTCTTGGATGGTGAAGTCCGATGGCGCTGACGGAATTTATGTGGCAGGGATTTTTCTGGGTGAGACAGATTTCGATCCCGGTCCCGACCTGGATCTGCATAATTCAAACGGAGAAAAGGATGCTTTCCTGAGCAAATTCGATACCGATGGAAATTTCCGGTGGGCGAGGACTTTTGGAGGATCGGGTAACGACGAAGCCTATGATATTGGAATCAATCAGGCGGGCAACATTCTGATAACGGGCAAATTCAGCAATTCTGTTGATTTCGACCCCGGCGACGGAACCAATATCCAGCAGTCAAGCGGCGGATTTGACATGTACATAAGTGCATTCGATCCTGATGGAAATTATCTCTGGACCGAAACATGGGGAGGTTCCGGCACAATTACCTCCCTTCCGGGAATGGCGTTCGATGATTCGGGTAATTTATACGTCTCTGCGAACTTCAGTTCCGAATTCGACTTCGATCCCGGTCCGGATGTTTTCAACGTATCATCCAACGGGAGTACCGATATTTTCCTGGTTAAATTCGATCAGTCCATGAACCTGGAATGGGTTCACACGTTTGGAAGCTCGGCTGCAGATGGCTCGAGTGGAGCATTTTACCAGTCTCCCGACTCTGTCTTTATAACCGGTACATTCAGCAATACTGTTGATTTCGATCCAGGACCCGGCAATGGAAGCATCTCATCGGTCGGCGGACAGGACAGCTATGTTGCCAGGTACGATCTTGACGGTGCATTTCAATGGGCGAGGGGATGGGGAGGATCACAAACGTCACCGGTGCAGGATGTCGGGCACGGTGTAGCATTCGACAGCCAGGGAAATGTTTATGTGTCGGGCATGTTTATGGGGCCGGAATGCGATTTCGATCCTGGACCCGATGAAGACATCCGTCCTAACATGGGAGTGCGGGATGTGTACCTTGTGAAATTCGACCTGGAGGGTAATTATCTACAGGCGCAGACGTGGGGATCTGATAAGTATGACTCAGGATGGAAGATAGCTGTCGATTCCCATGATAATTTGTTCCAGGTGGGATATTTAGCAGGAACCGCGGATATGGCCGCGAACGATCCCCCGTGCAGCGAGATCGCGAGCGTTCATGAGTCTAATGGAGATTGGGACCTTTTCCTGATCAAGTATCTTGCGGACGGCTGCTGGTAAATTATGCCGACGTGCCGACACGGGATTTCATGTAACTTTCAATGTTCGAAAACGCACGTTCGAGGATATCTTCAGGCGGAAGATACACAAATCTTAAATGCCGTGTTCCCGGTTTCTGCCCGAATCCGTCGCCATGTACACAAACCACTCCGGTTTCCTTGATCAGCCCCTCAATAAATTCAGTATCGGTTTCTTCTATCTCGAGTTTCGGGAACGCGTAGAATGCTCCCTGTGGCTTTACGCAGGAGATATGCGGAATGGAATTCAGTCGCTCCCATGTGATATCCCGTCGACGGGTGAGTTTTTCCATCATGACCGGGATATGATCTTTCGGACCATCAAGCGCGGCAGGGATCGCGTACTGAAGCGGTCCGGGAGCGCATAATCTGGCGCGCAGGAATTTGTTTATGCCCTCGACGAGTTCCGATAACTGATTTTTATTTCCCGTTACAACTCCCCATCCGATCCTGAATCCGGGTGCGAGGAAATTTTTGCTCAGGCCATTAAAGGTGATAATGGGAGCTTCGTCGGACAGCGACGCGATTGAGATGTGCTCCCTGCCGTCGTAGACCATTCTGTCGTAGATCTCGTCGGCGAAAATCACGATATCGTTTTCAAGGGAAATTTTAACTATCTCCTCGAGGAGGTCCCTTGTCGCAAGGCTGCCGGTTGGATTGTTAGGGTTTATCACGACAATCGCCCGGGTCTTACGTGTGATTTTGGATTTGATGTCTTCTATGTCCGGCATCCAGTTGTTATCTTCGTCCAGATAATACGACACATCTACCGCTTCCAGTTTCGCGAGGATCGCGTCGTATAGTGGATATCCCGGAGCCGGAGTAAGCACTTCCTCACCGGCATTAACAAGCGACGTCATGCACGTATCGATAGCTTCGCTGGCGCCATAGGTGACGAAAATATCCTGAATATTTTTAAGTCCCTTGGAAACCGCGTAGCGCTCGATAGATTCACGAGCCGGCTCTATTCCGGAAGAATTCGTGTAGCCGTTCTGGTTGTCGAGCATTGCCTTATACGCCGCCTCGATCATGTGGGGAGGGGTAGAAAAGTCGAATTTATTGGGATCCCCGATGTTTAAATATAGAAGTTCTTTGCCCTCGGCTTTTGCTTCGTTGGCATACTTCAGTACGTCGCGGACCGCGTATCGAACTTCGTGGGTGCGTCGAGCCGGATGGATCATTTTCTGGTATTTCCTTTCAGAGTGCCTCGGCAAGATACGCCTGAGGTGCTTCAATTGTACGCGTGGGACATGAAAAATCAAATGAGCCCGGTTAAACAATCAAGTTGTCAACCTGAATATTTTTCATTCAAAATTTTTTGAATGAGTCATTGTTACAATGTTCAAAATGATATTATTAATACAAATCTTAACGATTTAATAATAGCTTAATAATAAAGGAAAAGGCGCAGGTAGTGAACATGGAAATTTCCCGGAGCGCAATTGGAAATGTAAGGATACTCAGGGTATCAGGGCAGATGAACCATGTCCCGTTCGAGGCTTTAAAGAAAATCCTCCACGACCAGTACAATGAATCGAAAAAAGTGATTATTGACATGGTCGATATCACCCATCTCGATTCATCGGGACTTGGCCAGCTTGTGGCCGCCTTCAAGACTTCCGAAGCCATGAATGGCGAGCTCATCCTGGTTGGTGTGAATGACGACATCCGCAAGGCCATGGAAGACACCAAGCTTGTCAAATTGTTCAGGTTCGCGGATTCTATCGAGGAAGCTATGGAAATTTACGGCGAGGCTCATTCGCTGAAATAAGCTTCTACAATTTCATCTATTCCAGATCTGAGTATTTCAATTTCTCCGGCATTACTGCCGGAATTTTTTTTATTCAATTCGTGTATTTTCACGGAATGCGCGGCAAGCTTATTGTCATTAAGGAGTCCGGGGACAACCGGCATACGTTTAAGCTGGCTTATGCGGATATAAGGAAATAATGAATCGTCAAATCCATAGAATTGGCGGAAAATTTCCCGGTAGTGAATTGAATTGAATAACGCGCAGGCGGAATGAGGATTGATTTTACCGGAATGAACTATGTACAGGGTGTTCAGTGCCAGGGACGGTGGATCAACTACTGCTGCCACCAGTTGAGAGGCTACCCTCCTCAGAATCAGCTGATTTTCACCTGCCCACAAAATGTCATCCTTGACAAGTTTTTCTCTTGAGTCCCGGCTGGTAAATTTTATCCGCATTTTATTCTGAGAGGTGAATTCCGAGACATCTTCGCCCCTGAGAACAGGTTCTCCGGCATTCCCGGATGTAAGTAGCGGGCTGTTCTTGCCAATTTCAATTCCACGTGTGACCATGACATGGTCGCCGAGTGCGGTGAATCGATCGGTTCGTTTTAAAATCCGGGAAATAAAATTCTGCTTGGCAGTGTGCGAAAAAATTGTATACGGGAAAAAATTGAGGAATTTTCTGTCTAACCTCTTATCTGTCAGTATCTTCTCACCATCCACACGATTGATATCGATATTTCCGCGCGACGGTTTGGATTTGTTAATCACAATAAGAGATGCCTCAACTCCAGGTTCATGGAATGGAGTGCCGGCAGAACCGAATGAGATCAAATTGTAGTCGAGGATAAATTTCCTCAGTGGCTCGTAATTCTCCGACGTCATCAGCGGCTGCGGGATAATAAAGCCCATCGTACCGCGGTCGGTGAGCAGGTTGGTCAGTGTATTCTCAATAAACACCGACGATATGTCCCACTGCCTTGTCGCGGTCACGAAATTCTTATGGCAGAATTGGGCGGTTTTTTTATCTATCCCGCGTTTGACATTCCTGTACGGCGGGTTCGAAACCACGATCGGCGCGAAATCAATTTCCCCTTCAACTCCCAGCTTCAATGAATCGCCGACAGTGAAGCATTTTCCCAGCTTCCGCCATGTGGATTTTTCGGCACCGGATTCAATCCAGAGGGAAATTTTCGCGACCCGGATCGCATCCTTGTCGATATCAACACCACGGATGCAAGTTGTTAGAATCTCATCCGGGCTTTTACCAGGTATTTTTTCGCGCAGGAATTTGAAGGCGGAAATTAAAAAGGCTCCTGAGCCGCATGCAGGATCGAGGATTACTGGATCGACTATTTCTCTCCCGCTATTTTCATAAGCTGACCTGACAAGAAAATCGGTTATATAAGGAGGAGTATAAAATGAACCGGTCCTGCGCCTCAGGGTCTGTTTGGATTCTTTCTCATCGTTGACCTCGATTAATGCTTCGTAGAGCGACCCGAGTATCGTGATATCGGCACTTTTCCAGTCATGCGATTTTTCCAGCAATTGCCTGGCTTCAACGTTCCTGCCGGACGGGAAATCCAGAAATTTTAACTGGGATGGATTCTTCGCTTCATGAAGAATTTCGCCGGCTGTGTAAATGAGCGAAATCAGGTCGCCATTAAGCAATGGGAGTATTTTGCGTCGGCAGATATTTATCAGTCTGCGCATATCGGGCCAATCTGGCTACAACAGGAATTCAGGATGCGGGAATGATGAACACAATTCAGCAACTTCGTTCCTTACCTTTTCGATCTCTTCCTCATTCTTGATATCATCAAGGACACGCTTAATCCATCTTGCGATCTGCCTGAATTCCGCTTCTTTGAATCCAAGCGTTGTCATGAATGGACTACCCAGGCGTATTCCGCTTGTCTGCATCGGCGGACGCTCGTCGCCGGGCACCATATTCCTGTTCGTGCAGATACCGGCTTCGATCAGCGCTTTCGCAGCCTTGTTGCCTGAATAATCCCTGTCCTTGAGATCGACAAGAATCAAATGAGAATCTGTTCCGTCGGAAACAAGCTTGAATCCCTGTTTCATCATCTCGTCGCCGAGTGTCTGTGCATTCTCGACAACTTTCTTTGAATATTCCACAAATTCGGGCTCCATGCACTGCTTGAAGCAGACAGCTTTCGCGGCGATCTCATTCAGATGCGGACCCGCCTGGACTCCCGGGAACACCGCCCTGTCGATCTCGCGTCCTTTTTCCTTGTCGGCGAGAATCAATCCGCCTCTTGGTCCGCGAAGTGTCTTGTGGGTTGTAGTCGAAACAACATCTGCGATCCCGACAGGCGTCGGATATATTTTAGCCGCGACAAGTCCAGCGAAATGCGCCATATCAACAAGCAGGAGCGCTCCGATAGAATCGCAGATCTCCCGGAACCTGGCGAAATCCACAATTCGCGGATATGCGGTCGCTCCTGCAACGATCATCTTCGGTTTGAATTCTTTAGCATCCTTCGCAAGCTGATCGTAGTCGATCAGCCCGTCGTCTACCTTTACACCGTACGACGCGAATTCATATCGCATGCCGGTAATGCTTACGGGACTGCCGTGCGATAAATGCCCGCCGTTCGCGAGGTCCATCCCCATTGCGTGGTCGCCTATCTCAAGAAATGCCTGGTAGACACATTCATTTGCCGGCGCGCCGGAAAACAGTTGTACGCACGCGTATTCAGCACCGAATAATTCCTGCGCACGTTCGATCGCCAGCCGCTCGATCTGGTCCATGACCATATTGCCTTCGTAATAGCGCCCGTCGCGATCCCACTCCCTCTCGTAGTTGTTGGATTTTCGTCGCGCGTAGGGGAACCCTTCGGCGTATTTATGCTGTAGTGGCGCTCCTGTCGCTTCGAGTACCGCGCGGGACGGGAAATTTTCGCTCGCGATCAGCTGGACAGTGCTCATTACACGGTCGTATTCCTGTTTGATTAATCCGTGGAGTTCGGGATCGTATTCCCGTAGCGGCTCGTTCATCAAAACACCTCGTGCGGATTATGCGTGGAAGTCAGGATGTGAAGTATAACGCGGCGGAGTTGCAGGGTAAAGTGTCCATTGGTGAACAAAAGGAAGTTGTTTTGAAGAGCGGGTACCGCCGACACGCGTCCAGAATGCATTTGAAGCCTGTATGAATTGGGCAAGCCTGTCGGCGAATGTAGAATTGGTTTAAGGATTCGCCTGAAAACCGGTGTCAGTCTGAGACAAGCCAATTTGCTCACCCGGGTTTTGTCAAAGGCGGCCGATTATCCTGGCGGGAGCGGATTTTTATGTCCCTGTAATGCTACAATCGACCCATGAAATGCGCTGTTATCGGATGCGGCTATGTCGGACTTGCAACGGGTGTTGTCCTTGCCGAGCTTGGGCACAGTATCGCCGGAGTTGAGATTGACGGCAAAAAATTGTCGCTCCTGAAGACGGGCAAGCCGCATATTTACGAGGATCACCTGGATGAAATTCTGAAGGCGAATTTCGAGAGCGGCGCTATCTCATTCACCGACAATAATGTTGAAGCGTGTTCCGATGCGGATGTAATTATAATCGCCGTCGGTACGCCCACACGTACGACCTGGGAGATCGATCTGTCGCAGCTTGAAAGCGCGATCAAATCGGTTGCGGAAGCGCTGGACGCGAGGGATGAAAATATTCCCGGGCCTCTTGTTGTCATTAAATCTACCGTTCCTCCCGGGACATCGGATTACCTTGCCCAGAAAATGGAATCGTTTACCGGCAGGAAATTTAAAATGGTCGCGAATCCGGAGTTCCTTCGTGAAGGGCAGGCGATTTTCGATACTTTTTATCCTGACCGGATCATTGTCGGGGCGTCGGATCCCGACTGTTTCACAGTCATGGATGAGCTTTACGCACCGATAATCGGGCAGAATTTTTCGTCGATTCCGCCACATCCAAAGCGCCCATCGGAATTCCCCAGTACCGTCCCGGTTGTGAGGACGTCGCAACGGTCAGCGGAAATGATCAAATATGCATCCAACGCCTTTCTAGCGACAAAAATCAGTTTTATAAATGAGATAGCGAATTTGTGCGAGGAAGTTGGAGCGGATGTCACGGATGTCGCGCACGGGATCGGGCTGGATGCACGAATCGGTCCTCAATTTCTGAGGGCTGGTATCGGCTACGGGGGCTCGTGCTTCCCGAAGGATACAAAAGCGCTGCATCATCACGCGGGCTTAAAGGGATATACGTTTACCCTGTTAAATGCTGTTATCGAAGTTAACAGGATACAGCGTTACAGGTTTCTCACTAAAATTCGGAAAGCACTTAATCCGGTCAGTGGAAAAACGCTCGGAATATTGGGAATAGCCTTCAAACCGGGAACGGATGATATCAGGGAGTCACCGTCCATTGACATAATGAGGGAACTCAGCCGCGACGGTGTCAGTTTGCGCGCAACCGATCCACAGGCAATTGAAAATGCAAAGCTGGAATTTGACGGGTGCAAGTATTTCGAGGATCCATACGACGCTGCCAGG
Source organism: bacterium (assembly GCA_036397475.1). Taxonomy (GTDB): domain Bacteria; phylum JAJVIF01; class JAJVIF01; order JAPKYR01; family JAPKYR01; genus DASWIV01. The sequence continues at coordinate 538 of DASWIV010000217.1, read as the reverse complement.
GGATGCGACGCCCTGATTGTGGTGACTGAATGGAAGGATTTTGTGAATCTGGAATGGGAAAGGGTGGCGGAGTCGATGAAGGGAAATTTTGTGTTTGATGGCAGGAATTGTCTGGATGAGAAGGCGTTGTGGGAGCATGGATTGAAGGTAATCGGGGTGGGGAGGTAGGGATACCTGTAGTGGGGATTATCCGAACCCTGACGGACTCAGTTCTGACCCTGGGAGCGCGAAACTCCTCATACGCATCCCTAAACGCCGGAGCGCGGGATTCCTATCACGCTATCCTGACTGGAAGCGCGAAACTCCGTGACATCGTTATTCACGACACAGGAAGGTACGCTATAACGGATGTGTAATTTACGGGTTTCCGGATTTAGTGAAGCTGAATCTATGAAGTTCTGGACGTACTATTTACGCTCTGCCAGATTATCATCGGAGAGTACTCGGTAAAGGTCCTGTCTGAATCTCATAGCGCGGTCGGCGACGGCGCGCTGGGGTTCTGGTCGGCGCTACGGAAAGTTTTTCCGTCGACGCGAGA